>CALCPD010000094.1 GCA_937897875.1 uncultured Nitrosopumilaceae archaeon | reverse complement strand
ATCAAGATACCCATTGCTAAGTAGACGAATCCAAGACTTAGACCCATGCTAAGTAGTACTACAGCTAGACCACCCATCCCAAGTCCAAACGCAACAATCGTCGCCCTAGATACTTTGACAAGTTGTTTGCCTGATGCATTTGGATTCTTGTAAGTTCTATACAGATCGTACGTTACCAGGGAGGATACTGCAATTAATTCTGCAGATCCTGCTGAAGTTACTGCCATGAATAACATTGTTAATACCATAATTGCTCCAAGTTCACCCATTAGAGCCGTTGCTGCAGCTGGAACTACTAAGCCCATTTGAGCTTGTTGCATAGTAATATCCACATCAAGCGCTACCGCCGTCAGCCCCATCGTTGTTGCAAGTGTAAATGGAATGGCAAACCAACATAGTCCACCAAGTAAGAAACCTTTTACAGTTGATCCTGGTTGAGCTGCAATTGCACGTTGCCAATACGCCTGATCTACAAAGACAGTTCCAAAGTTTCCAACTATGTTAATAATACCAAACATCAAACCACCAGCTGATGCCATTGTCAAGAAAGCACCTGCGGCATTGCCCTCAACCGGTCTTATTTCAGCCGCTTGTACTAATTTTTCATACATTCCTTCTATACCACCAGTAATGTCAGTATTGACATAGACAGCTGCAACGAAAGTTAAGATGACTACAAAAATAATGATAGTGTGCATGTAATCTGCAACGAAAGTTGCTTTTAATCCACCAACTAAAGTGTAAATCATAACACCTATTGGAATTAAGAATGCAGCCAGTGAAATATCCATGCCAGTTAAACCATTGACAACTGCAGAACCTCCAAGAAGAAGCATTGCAGTTACAATCATGTTTGTCATTAATGCAAAAACTAAGAATATTTTGTGAGAACCATTACCATATCTTGCGCGAATAATTTCTAAGAACGTGTGTGCATTTGGTGCTTTTCGTTTTAATTCAATAGCTAAAATTCCAAATAATAAAACCTGAATAGATGCACCTGCTGCGTACCAAAATGGACCACTAATACCATATTGATATGCCACAGTTGATGATTGAAGTAATGTTGCAGCCCACGTCCATGCTGAAACAATTGCTGCTGCAGTAAGACCTGTTTTGATTGTTCTTCCTGCTGTGTTAAACATTTCAGAAGTTTGGCTAACGCCGAGATATTTTTCTTCAATTTTTACCTCTACTGTAATAATTACAGCAAAAACCATTCCTAAACCAACAACAATGGCCCAACCGATCCATTCTGGCAAGGCTTCTCCAACGGCAAAACCTTCAGAGATTGCACCTGCTGCGTATACGGATTGAGGAATACTAGACACAGTAATGACAGCAATCAAAGCTAAGATCGAAAACGCATAGATGGATCTAGAGATGGACACTAGGGGTCATAGTGGTAATCAACTACTTAAGGATTTGAAAGAGTGTATGAATTACGCAATTAAAATAGAATTTAAATAATTGAAACGCCTTGTCTCGTGAAAAATAATTTTGGAAATAAATTAGAATTTAAATAATTGAAACGCCTTGTCTCGTGAAAAATAATTTTGGAAATAAATTAGAATAAATGATACAATCTACCTAAAGATAATTTTGTTGCAGGATCCGTTGTAGTAATTTTTCCATTTACTTTTACTTCATATGTTTCAGGATTCACATCTATCTCAGGTGTTGAATCATTATACAACATATCTTTTTTTCCAATAGAACGACAATTTTTTACTGCAACCAATTTTTTGTCACAATTAATTTTTTCTTGCATGCCATTATCTAATGCTAATTGAGATGTAAAAATTATAGATGTTGATTGGACTGCTTTTCCAAATGATCCAAACATAGGTCGATACAAAACTGGTTCAGTTGTTGGAATAGATGCATTTGGATCACCCATTAAAGAATAAGCAATGAATCCACCCTTGATAATCATTTTAGGTTTTACACCAAAAAATTGTGGTGACCAAATAACAATATCAGCTAGTCTTCCAGGCTGCAAACTTCCAACATGATCAGAGATTCCATGTGTAATAGCAGGATTGATAGTAATTTTTGCAAGATAACGTTTTACTCTAAAGTTATCATTTTGAGAACTATCCTCAGATAAACTTCCAGTCATTTTTTTCATTTTATCTGCAGTTTGCCAATTTCTCGTAGTTACTTCCCCAACTCTTCCCATTGCCTGACTATCAGAAGACATCATACTAAGAACACCAATATCATGTAG
The DNA here is from genome assembly GCA_937897875.1 of uncultured Nitrosopumilaceae archaeon. GTDB lineage: Archaea > Thermoproteota > Nitrososphaeria > Nitrososphaerales > Nitrosopumilaceae > Nitrosopumilus. The sequence goes on along the minus strand of CALCPD010000094.1, from coordinate 5,982 downwards.
CACATCTTCTGCAGCAATTGTTTCACCTCGTATTCTAGATTCAGCAAAGGAAATATCTTCAGGCACAGATGAATTAAGATGATGACACACCATCATCATATCAAGATGTTCTGATAGAGTGTTTACAGTAAATGGTCGTGTTGGATTTGTCGAAGATGGTAAAATGTTAGATTCACTTGCAATTTTTAAGATATCTGGGGCATGTCCTCCACCTGCACCTTCTGTATGATAAGTGTGAATAGTTCTACCTGCAATTGCTGCTATTGTATCATCAACAAATCCACATTCATTTAGTGTATCAGTGTGTATAGCAACTTGTGTGTCAGTTTTATCAGCAACGTTTAGTGCAGAATTTATTGTGGCCGGAGTTGTTCCCCAATCTTCATGTAATTTTAATCCACAAGCTCCGGATTTAATTTGTTCAAATAATGCAGGTTCAAGTGAATCATTTCCTTTTGCAAGAAAACCAAAATTCATTGGAAAATTATCTACAGATTCTATCATTCTATGAATATTCCATTTTCCAGGCGTACATGTTGTGGCATTTGTTCCATCAGCAGGACCTGTTCCACCACCAATCATTGTTGTAGTTCCATTACAAATTGCGTGTGTTGCTTGTTGTGGAGAAATAAAATGAATGTGTGAATCGATGGTGCCAGGAGTACAAATTGTATTTTCACCAGCAATAATTTCAGTGTTGGATGAAATTACCATATCTACATCATCTGTAATATTTGGATTACCAGCATTTCCAATACCTACAATTCTTCCGTCTTTTACACCAATGTCAGCTTTGATAATTCCTAAAACAGGATCTAAAATTATTGCGTTTGTAATAACAAGATCAAGTGATTCATCTCTTGATACCCCACTAGCTTGACCCATTCCATCTCGAATACTTTTTCCACCACCAAAAACAGATTCATCACCATATTTGATCAAATCTTTTTCAATTTCAATTATTAAATCAGTATCAGCAAGACGAACCCTATCACCTGTTGTAGGACCAAACAAATCAGCATAATTTTTTCTAGAAATATTTAGAGTCATAATTCCATACCTCGAAATCCTTGTTCTTTTGCCTTTGAGAACGCTTCATTTTGTTTTTCAGATAGTGAACCATTTACTAATCCACTAAATCCATAAACAGTTTTTTTTCCAGAAAATTCAGTTAATTCAATTTTTTTACTATCTCCAGGCTCAAATCTTATAGAAGTTCCTGCAGGAATGTTAAGATGAAATCCATAAGATTTTCTTCTTGGAAATTCTAGTGCTTTATTCACTTCAAAAAAATGTGCATGAGATCCAACTTGAATTGGTCTATCACCAGTATTTTTAACATCTAGAATTATTACTGATTTTCCTATATTTGCAATAATAGGATCTTCAGATAAAAAATATTCACCAGGAATCATTTTAATTCTCTCCTATAGGATCATGAACAGTTACTAATTTTGTACCATCATCAAAAGTTGCTTCAACTTGTATAGAATGAATTAATTCTGAAACTCCCGGTAACACTTGATCTTTTTTTAGAACTTGTTTTCCAGAACTCATTAGTTCAGGAACTGATCTTCCATCTCTAGCACCTTCTAAAATATGATCAGCAAGAATAGCTACAGCTTCTGGATGATTTAACTTTAAACCTCTTCCTTGTCTTTTGCGTGCCAATTCAGCTGCAACAAAAATATTTAGTTTTTCAATTTCCCTAGGTGTCAGCATCAATAATTATAGTATTTACTTAATGTATATAATAATTCAAACATAAATTACAAAAGTATAACTTTATCAAAATTAGAAAGTAATTGTGATAAATATTAATTCAATTTTAGGAAGTATCTTCAAAGAAAATAATTCTGAAAATAATAATTTAGAAAAATTAAAAATTTCAAGAGTGGATTTAGAAAAAAGAATTTTAAGAAAAAAGACCAATTTAGGCACTGATATAGGAATCAATCTAAATTCTAGTACAAAACTTCAACATGGGGATATTATTGGAAACAATGAAATAAAAATTATTGTTGAACAAATACCTGAAAAAGTAATTTCAGTCAAATTAAAAGAGGATGATGAGAAAATTGCCATATTATTAGGTCATATTATTGGAAATAGGCACAGACCAATTGCAATTAAAGACAAAATGATATTATTTCCAATTCAGGAAGATTCGGAATTAGAAATATTTCAAAGACTCTTCAAAGAAATTATTGATCACATTGAATTAAAAATAGAAGAAGAAATATTTTTACCACATACAAGCGCTGATGTACATGAACACTGACGAAATTAATGAAGATCTTGCAGTTATGCAGCTTTCAGACTCATTTTTTCCTACAGGACTTTACGCAACATCAAATGGATTAGAATTTCTTTTTTCTAATAATGAAATTAAAGGAATAGAAGATATTAAAAATATGATTAAAGTAAATATTGAACAACAAATAGGACCATCTGATTGTATTGCACTTTCAAATACATTTACAAATGCTGAAAAAAAGAATTTTAAGGAAATAATCCAGGCAGATGAAATTGCATTTATTATGAAACCAATAAAAGAAATAAGAAAGGCATCTGTAAATTCAGGAATTCAATTAGTCAAATGTGTTTCAGAATTTGTGAAAGATGATGATATGTTAAATGAATATCAAAAAGCAATTAAAGAAAAAAGAATACATGGAATATTTCCAGTAGCATTTGCAATATGTTGTAATGCATTAAAAATAAGAAAAGAAAAAAGTCTTACAATGTTACTATATGGTTTTACAGTTAGTGTTATTGGTGCAGCTTTGAGATTAGGATTAATTCAACATTTAGAGGGTCAAAAAATTATTCATGAGATAAAACCAATAATAATTAAAACAATAAAAGAAAATTCTAATAAATCACTATTTGACATGTGGCAATTTGCACCACAATTTGATATTATTCAAATGTCACATGAAAAAATGGATTCTAAAATGTTTATTACATAAAAATTGATTTTTGTTTTATGACTCACATTCCAAGAATAGGCATAGGAGGACCAGTTGGTTCTGGAAAAAGCATGTTAATTGAGCGTCTAGTACCTATGTTAGCTGAAGTTGGGTATAGTATCAGCATCATATCAAATGATGTCATTTCAAAAGAAGATGCTGATAGAATTAGAAATAATTTAGCTACAAAAAAGGGATTATTACCAGAAAATATGGTAATTGGACTTGCTACAGGTGGATGTCCACATACTGCAGTTAGAGAGGATCCTTCAATGAATTTAGCAATAATAGAAGAAATGGAAGATAATCATCCAGAATTAGATTTAATTATAATTGAAAGTGGTGGAGACAATATTACAACAACATTTAGTCCTATTCTTGCAGATTATTTTATTTACATAATTGATGTTGCAGGTGGAGACAAATATCCAAGAAAAGGTGGATTAGGAATTACCAATTGTGATCTTTTGCTAATAAATAAAATAGATCTTGCAGAATTAGTAGGTGCAAATTTAGAAATTATGAAAACAGATGCTGAAAAAATTAGAAAAGAAAAACCATTTGAATTTATTAATTGTAAAACAGATCAGGGTATTAAAAAAATTGCAGAACATATTATTCATGATTTATTATTAGATTCTCAACCCAAATCAAATAATTTAAAAAAAGTGTAAAGATTGAGTGACATAAAATTGAATTCAGATGAAACCCCACAAGAAGTAAAAAAATATAATTTAAAAATTGAACAATTAGAAGTAGGAAAATCAGGTAAAGTTGGAATTTTAGATGTTGAATTAAAACAAAATGTTGAATTAAAAACTGTCATAACAAAACAGTTTTCTCAAGTTCCATTACAAATTCAACGAGCTGTATATCCTGAAAATTCACTTCCAGGTATGGCATATTTGTATATCATTTCACCTTCAGGCGGAATTTTACAAGGGGATAGGTACAAGACAGATATCATGATGAAAAATAATGCTGTTAGTCACATCACTACTCAGGGTGCAACTAGAATCTATAGTATGAATTCAAATTCTGCATCACAAATGGTGAATATCACATTAGATGAAAATTGTTATTTGGAATATATTCCAGATCAAATAATCCCATATCAAAATTCTAGATATTATCAAAAAGTAAATTTGAATATACATGATGATGCAACTCTGATTTATTCAGAAGTTTTAACACCTGGAAGAGTAGCAATGAATGAAAGTTTTGAATATGATATTTGTTATCTTAGAACATATTGTAAAAATCAAAATAATAAATTTCGATGCCTTGAAAATATGAAAATAGAACCTAAAAGTCAGAATTTAAAGACTGAAGGAATTTTTGGAAAATTTGACATTGTAGGAACAGTCTACATATTAACAAAGAAAAAATACATTATAGAGATTGAGAATAAAATTAGTAAAAATTTAGAACAATTTAATGATATTTCTATAGGAACATCAATTTTACCAAATGATTCTGGAATTATTGTTAAAATTTTAGGAAATAATACGGAAAATATTTTTGAAATAATTTACAAACTTCTAAAAATTACGAGAAAAGAAGTTTTAGGAGCAGAATTTACCAAAATAAGGAAAAATTAGGCAATCCAATCTGAAAAAATATAATGAATCCAAGAATTATAGTAACTACTCCCGTAATATTTCTAAATAATTTATTTAATAATTTGGTTTTTGAGAAAAAAGCAAAAGGCAATCCAATTAATCCACTTACAACACTCATTCCAATAATAGAACCAAAACCAAATAACAAAAAAAACATCAACGATGTTTCTATATTATCGAAATACATTGCAGTTAACGCAATAACACTTCCACTTCCAGCAAGACCATGAATTAATCCAATTAGATAAGATTTGTGTCCATGATTATGTTCAGAAGTATTATGATCATGAGCATCATAATGAATATGACCATCAGAATGAGTATGAGGATGTCTATGTTTAATTTTTAAAAAAAATTTATTTTTAAGAGTAATTATACCAAGGAAAATTAACATTCCACCTACTATCAATTCAAATTTAGAAAAGAGTTCATTCTGAATTGAAATTGCCAAAAATGAAGATAACAATCCTATAGCAACAATTGTTGTAGTATGTCCAGCACCCCAAAATATCCCAATGAAAGAAGATTTTGTAAATACAGATTTTATAATATTTTTGATGCAACTCTTCTACAAGATTAAGCATATTCTCATCTTCTTTGAATAGGTTGAAGAATGCGATATCGAGATTTGAGCTAGTTATTCCATTACATTCATTCCCATATCCAGAAATACCTTTTGCGCCAGTAATATCCAAAAAATATTGTGCTTCTTCTTGATCTAAATCTAACACTTTTGCATTTGAAAAATGTAAAATCTTTCTATTTAATCTACCTTCAAATAGTTCTGCAATCTCCTGTAAACTGTAGTAATAATCATTGAGACTAATACTATTTGCTTCTCCTTTTATAACCAAGTAGATGATTTCATAATCTTTAAAATTGTGATCATCCAAGACCAAAGCATTTAAGCTAGCTTCTAAACCTTCAATGGTGTCGCATGTTTTATAAATACTAGCGACACCATATTGCATGGCTAAAGCTTCTATTTTTTTTTGTGCTTCGGTAATAGCGTCTATTTCTATATCATGAACCGCTTCTAAACAGTAAATGAAATAATCGTTATCTATAAAATGATTCTGGGGTAACTGGGATCTTTTCTCTAACAAAATGCTGTATTTATGCAAACAATATAAAACACAAAAATAATAGTTCTCTTTTATTTTTTTAGCTATTTCGTGTTAAAGTGCTTAGAAAACACAAACAATTGAAAGGGCTTAAATGCTCCATTTGCAGAACATAAAAATTATACATTCTTCATTAAAGTAAAAAGCTAAGCCATTAAATCAAAAGAAAGTTTAATTCCTTGAATTACCATTCCTGTTCCAATAATTGCAATCAATAACCCCATATTTTACCAATAACTGCGATAACATTGTTACCAACTACTT
>CALCPD010000093.1 GCA_937897875.1 uncultured Nitrosopumilaceae archaeon | reverse complement strand
ATTCCTGGAATAAGTTCAATTCAGGTTGCTGCATCAAGGGCTAAAGTTCCTTTAGATAAATCCAAAGTGATTACAATGCATGTAACAACCCCAATTGAAGATAAAAAATTAGAATTACAAAAAGCGTTGATAGATGGTTTTAGTGTTGTATTAGTTCCAAGACCATGGCCAAAACAACCAGACAAGCATTTTATGCCATCAGAAATAGCTGTTTACCTTCGAGAAAATGGTTTTGAAACAACAAAGATGAAAGTTCATGTTTTTGAAGCAATTACGACTGAAAATGAAACTAATTTTGAAGGAACTGTAAAAGATTTAGAAGGAAAAGAATTTTCTGATTTGTCTGTAATGGTGTTTAATCAAGCAAGTTTAGACTCTTACATGAATTATAGATGGCAATGGGAAAATTAGTTAGTAAATTACAATCCAGGCAATTCAATACTTTCATTTTGAACTAATTCAATCATGTAAAATTCAACATATCCACCTGCTAAAAGAAGTGTAATTACAATTCCAATTTCGATAATTGTTGGTTTAATAAATTGGGATAGATTTGTTTTTGTAATTATTGCTTTAATCAAAATAAAACTTCTAGAAATTGCTAATGAATAAGAAAAAATTTCCATTAATCCAAATGGAGATAAAAATAGAATAGAAAGGGGCGAAATATTAGCTATTTCAGGCATAGATGTTACAATTGCTGCAAATGCATATCCTGTAGACCATGAAGAAAAAAGTCCCCAAAAAATACCAAATCCAGGAATAAACATTGGTAATGCAATAGTTGTATTATGGACAAAAATACCAAATGCATCAATATCTAAAACTAATTTTTCAAATTCTTTCATGAACAAAGATGCTTCTTCTTGACTAACAATAGACATTGAACCAAGTTGAAAAATAACTGTAAAAATGACTAAAAATACAAAAAATGTAATAATTCGAATTTTATTCATATTGCCTTGATTTAATGGACAATATTTGAGGGTTAGTTTAGAGCAGATTTAATTAAACCAAATTGTATTTTTTGATATGAAAAAAGAGTTATCTTTTGCACTAAATTATGCATTAAACAAGGGATTCCAAATCCATCCAGATGCGTTTAAAATTTTAGATGAAATTACAGATGTAAAACAATTAGAGAAAATTATAAAAGAAATTGTTAAAGAAAAAACAAGACAGAAAAAATTTCAAATTAATCAAAATGATTTAGAAACCTATCTTGGAATTAAAGATGATCCTAGTCTTCTAAATGAAATAAAAATTTTATCAGATCCCACTAGTAAAGTCACGTCAGGGGAAGGGGTTAAAGGATACAATGCCTTGTTTTCTAGTCGTTTTAACAAACTAAAACGAATTGTTTCTGATAGACCAGAATCAAAGATGATAAAAGCTATTTCAGTTGTTAAAACAACAAAATTAGAAAATGATGTCTATGTGTGTGGACTACTTACCACAAGAAATGCTGAAAGAAACATCACAAAATTGGTATTAGAAGACCCTTCAGGCTCATTTGAGGGTATAATTTTTGATGAGGAGTTACAAAAAACAGCTGGAACATTGTTAATTGATCAATTTGTAATGGCACGAGTTGCTTCAGCCAAAAACTCTGGATTAATGATTAAAGATTTGATTTTACCTGATATTCCAGATCAAAAAATTAACAAATCAGAAAGTGAAGTATATGCAGTATTTTTATCTGATTTACATATTGGTAGTAAGTATTTCATGGAAGATGAATTAATTGAATTTGTAACTTGGATATCTAGTCCTGATCCAGTTGCTAGAAAAGTTCGTTTTGTGTTAATTGGTGGAGATATAGTTGATGGTGTTGGAATTTATCCAAATCAGAATAAAGAATTAGTTTGTCAAACAATTGAAGAACAATTACAAAAAGCAGAGGATTTGTTAGATAAAATTCCAAAAAATGTGAAAATTATCATTATGCCTGGAAATCATGACCCAGGAAGAAGAGCTTTACCTCAACCTGCAATACCACAAAAATACAACTCAGGTTTATGGGAAAGAGAAAATATTGAAATGGTTGGTAATCCAGCTCTAATTTCATTAAATGGGGTTAAGGTATTGATGTTTCATGGTCAAAGTATAGATGATATTGTAAAAACTACTCCTGGTCTAAGTTATGATAGACCTACAGATGTTATGAAAAATCTTCTTAGAGCCAGACATCTAAGTCCAGTTTATGGTAGTTCAACACCAATAGCACCAGAAGTAGAAGATCTTTTGGTAATTGAAGATATTCCAGATATTTTTCATGTAGGGCATGTGCATAAGGCTCAATTAGACATGTACAAGGGAATTTTACTAGTTAATTCAGGGTCTTGGCAAAAACAAACACCTTTCCAGGCAAGTGTTGGAATGGTCCCAAATCCAGGTCTTGCTATTATTGTAAATCTAAAAACGTTCCAAGTGTTTCATGAGAATTATAGCTCAAACTCAAATAATGTCTTGCAAAGTTAATTCATCTTTGAATGATTTTTTTATCATTTCTGAAGAAACTGTTAATTTGTATTTCTTTGTTCTTCCATGAATTCCTTGATGAATTAGTCTTCCAGAAATAATTCCAGATAGTTCAATTTCACTCAACATTTGTGTAACTCGTCTTTGAGTTAAACCATCTTTTCCAACTGTTTTACAGAGATTCTTGTAAGAGGAGTAAATCTCTCCAGTAGAGGACCCATTAGCCTTCATTATAGCTAAAAGTACCAATTTTTCATGTAGTGGGTATGATTTTAGAGAGGCTTCTTCCTTATTTTCTTCAATTTTTAGAGAGGCTTCTCTAACATGTTCAATTGTAACTTTGTCAGACTGTTGTCTTTCAGCAAGTTCTCCGGCAACTCGAAGTAAATCAATTGCTCTTCTTGCATCTCCATGTTCTCCTCCAGCAAGTGCAGCACAGAGATTTAGTGCAGGATCTTCTATGGCATTTTCAATAAAAGATTCATTGATTCTTTCTTCTAGAATTTTTTTAATTTGTTCAACATTATAATTTGTAAATACAATTTCCTCTTCTCCTAGACTGCTAATTACTCTAGGATCTAGTTTTTCTTTGAATGTTAAGTCATTTGAAATTCCTACCATTGTTAGCGAACCAACTTCTAATTGCTCGTTTGCTCTGGTTAGTTGATATAGAATATCTTTACCAGTTTTTACTACTAATTGAGCAAGGTAATCTATTTCATCAATTACAAAAACTGCATTAAGTTTTTCATCCCTAATTCTATTAAGTAATCTTTTGAAGACTTCACTGATTGCCAGGCCAGTTGTGGGTAATTCCTTCTCATTTAGGCCTAATTGCCTGCCTAAACTAACCAATAATCCGTATAATGTTGTCTCGTTTTTAGAATTTGAATATAATAATTTAATTGGAAAATTTGATTTTTCTACTCTTTCTTGGATTTTAGATAATACTTTCTTTACAACTAATGTCTTACCTGTTCCAGGTTTTCCATATACTAGTAAGTTTGATGGTCTAGATTGTTTTAAAATTGGTAATAATGATTGGGTTACTTGTTCTTGTTCTGAGTCTCTATGAAGTATAATATTTGGAATATATGTAAAATGAAGAATTTCTCGATTTTTAATAATTGATTTTCCAGATTCTGCTGCATCAAGCATTCGATCAATTGGGTCAGACATACTCAGACACCTTCATTTCCTAACAATATCATCATACACATCTTAAATTAATGAGAGTATAGAATACAATAGTAATTCTAGTTTAGTTTGTAAGTAATTATTTTTAGTTAGTTTTAGATTTTCAAAAAAAATAAATTTTAAAAAAGATAGAGTGGAAATATTGGTGTGTGGGATCTTTGTTTTGAAAGAAAAATTAGTTAACAAAATGTTAATTTTATGTGAAGAAAATCAAAAAAAACCTCATTTTAACCCCTTTATTTCCAATCCAGGCGTTAAGAAACCTCTTAACACTGTGAATATGTCAAAATCACCCCTTTATTTCCACTCCAGGCACGATTATTTCATTACTAAGGGGTTTAATTTAGAAGTTAGATGTTAATAACAAAAAATTAACTAGGCGTGAACTAGGCAGTCAATCTTAACAAACTACAATGTTAACAAAACTGATCAGATCAGTTCAACCGTTAACATTAGATCTGTTAGATCTCAAAGATGGCAAAAAAACGTATACGAATAGATATGGAGGATGCAGACGGGGCCCGTTATGATATTAAATTAGAAGGGAACGTTACAAGGGATAAAGTCCTTAAAATATTTGAAATGATGGACTTGATGAATATTGAAGAAGAGCAAGATCAATCTGTTAAAATGGATTCTGTAGGCTCAAAAATCTGGCATATTGTAGATAAATTCTTCCCTATGGGCAAATTTACTTCAACTAACATTCTAGAAAAATATGAAGATGAGTTTAATGAACCAGTAAAACTTAGTGTAATTTCGACATACTTGTCACGTTTTGCCTCAAAAGGCAGGGTAGAAAGGGCTAGAACAGGTAGGGAATGGACATATCAATCTATTAAAATTACTCAAAAACAACAATAATTGATCAAACAATAGTTACTTTTCTAACAATCAATCTATCCTTACCAAGAATCATTTTAACATATTCTCCTTTTTGTACATCCATAAATTTTCGAAATTGTTTTGGGATAGAAATAGTGCCTGCAGATGTTATTTTTACTAATACTTCGTTTTCCTGGACTGACATAATATCATTATAATTTAATAATATATATAATTTAATATTTTATTATAATAATAATTAAATAGAATTTATGATGATTTTAGACTAAAATTTACTAATTTACAAAAAATTTCTTTAAAATATTTTTTTGATAATCTATACAACAGTTGAATTGGAAATAACATCTTCAACTTTAGACTTACCTTTTTCAGTAATAGAATATGTGTATGGTTTTGTTTCTGTATTTCTTTGAACTAAACCACTTTCAAATAATTTCTTCATTAATCTAGAAGTATGCTCTCTACTACGTTTTGTTGTGATTTGTATATCACGTGATGTCATAGCTTTGGTTGTGATTAGATGCAACACATAATCAGTTGGGCTCACATGTTCAATATTGGGAATTTTAGGCACAGAAATAGGTTTTTCAACGGCAATTTCAGGCTCCTTAATCACTTCAACTTCTTTTGTTGACTCTTCATTATTTTCAACTAATCTTTGCATAAATTGCTTCAATTCCAGGTTAGGGTCAACAGGCTTTTCATCAATTCCTTGAATTTCTAATGCATCTAGGCGTATTTTCATATCAATTAATTGTCTTTCATAGTATTCTAAACGCTCTGTTTGAGTAGGATCATCAATATCACTACTAGATTTTATGAATGGACGTACTTTGAAGAATAGATACAAACCACCTAAGCCTAACAAAAATGCTAAAATCACACCTAAAATCACTTCAGGATCAGGAATTTCTACTAACATCACAATTTCTATGCCTATGTTGTGATTTATTGTGATTGACCAATATTATTTCACACTTTAGATTAACAATCTCACACTAACAATCACAATCTCACAATGGTAATCACCATTAAACATTAATTGTAATAATCACAGTAATCACACCAATTACATATTTGATGCCTGTCTGATTAGTTTCTCTATCACACTAATCACTTCATCTTCTCTTTCAGGAAAGATATCACTCTCATTAATCACACTAATCTGTTCAGAAAGTTTAGATATCACATCAATATCATCAGGCAAAAGTATGCCTAAACCACGTAAAAGTATGATTGAATAGAATAATGCAACTAATTTCTCTCTAGATTGGCCTACTTGCCTATAATACGCTCCTTTAGATATGGAAAAACTTGATTCTAAAAGATCCTTTTGATTTAAAATTATTTCAATTTGTCGCTCTGTAAACAGTGATTTTTTGATAATTTTACTAATAATGTTGTTAAAATTAGATTCTTTAGACTCTGCCATAGCTATACAAAACTGTATACCGCTATTCCAATTAAACTTTAAAGTGTCATATACAAACCACAAATATGGCTGGAAAAGTAGAATCGTTCCTAAAATCTGAGTTAGAAAAGAAAAATGCACTACTGTTTGTGTTAATTGATTCTGAAGTTTCAAATTTGGAGGCTTCTAGTAAACTAGCTCAAGATGTTGAAAAAATAGGAGCATCTGCTATCTTAGTAGGAGGTTCATCTGCTACTGATCAAATTGAAATGTCTCAAGTTGTTAAAGGCATAAAACAAAATATACAAATTCCAATTATTCTCTTTCCAGGAAATGTAACAGGTGTTGTACCTGATGCTGATGCTATTTTATTTAGCTCCTTAATGAACTCAGAAAATCCTTATTTTATCACTCAGGCACAAGCATTGGCTGCTCCAAGTGTAGCAAAGTTTGGTTTAGAACCATTACCTACTGCTTACTTAGTGATTGGAGATGGTACATCTGCTTGGTTTGTTGGTTCTGCTAGAGGAATTCCATTTGAAAAACCAAAAATTGCTGCAGCATATTCATTAGCAGCACAATTTCTTGGAATGAGATTTGTATATCTAGAAGCAGGATCTGGTGCAAAATCTAGTGTAACTCCTGAAATGGTGAAAACTGTTAGACATACATTTAATGGATTTCTAATAGTTGGTGGTGGAATCAAAGATGTTGAAACTGCTGAAAGTCTAGTTAAAGCAGGTGCCGATGCATTAGTTATTGGAACTTTCCTTGAAAAAGGCGGTAGTCTTACAAAATTAGAAGAAATAGCAAAAGCAATTCAAAGTAGCAAATAATACTATATTATTATGTCTGAAAATGACGCAATTTCTCGTATTCGTGGTATTGAAATGCCAGATTATTACTTAGATTACTATTCAAATCTCTCAACTGAGACATATTCTATATTTGAGCATGCAGCAGCAGCAAAATCAACTCTAGTTGATTCTTCAGGCATAATCGAGCCTAAAATTGCATTTGATTTAGCAGATAGAGTTGCAAAAATGCACGAAATTGATATTGCTGACCCATTAAGAGAAATTTTAAAAATTAATGGAAAGGAACTTTCTGCATTAATTATAGCAAAAGACATTGCTTTAGGAAAATATTCACTACCAGATGCTTCTATAGAAGAGAAACTGGATCTTGCAGTTCGTGTAGGATTAGCAATAATTACTGAAGGTGTTACAATTGCACCTCTACAAGGAATTAGTGAAGTAAAAATTAAAAAAAATAAAGATGGAACTGACTATCTTTCAGTTTCAATTGCGGGACCTATGCGTTCTGCAGGAGGTACAGAATCTGCTGTCACTCTACTAATTGCAGATCATGTTAGAAAAATAGCAGGGTTATCAAAATTTCAAGCAAATTCTTTTGATGATGAGACAGGCAGATTTGTTGAAGAATTGAGAATTTATGAAAGGGAAGCTAGCAGCTTTCAATTTCATATTTTGGATGAAGATATTGAACATGTAATTTCAAATCTTCCAGTTGAATTGGCCGGTGTAGATACTGATCCATATGAAGTTGTAAATCATAAAGGAATGACTCGAATTCAAACTGATAGAGTTAGAGGAGGAGCTTTACGTGTTCTTAATGATGGTTTGATTGGAAGATCAAAAAAATTACTCAAAAGAATAGAAATGTACAATTTAGATGGTTGGGAGTGGCTTGGTGAGCTTAAAGGTGCAGTTCAAACAGGTGATAATCAAGAAGATGCTGCAGCAAAAAGAATGCGTGAAGTAATTACTGGTAGATCTGTATTATCTATGCCTAACAAATTAGGTGGATTTAGGCTTAGATATGGAAGAGCATGTAATACTGGATTTGCAGCAGTAGGATTTCATCCTGTTGTTGCTGAAATTTTAGATCATACGATTGCAGTTGGAACACAAGTCAAATGTGATCTTCCTGGAAAAGGAGCAACTGTAGCATTTGTTGACTCTATTGAAACTCCAACTGTACGTCTACTTAATGGAGATGTTGTAAAAATTCGAGATGTTAAACATGGAATAGAAATTAAAAACAAAATTGAAAAAATTCTACACCTAGGTGATATTTTAATCACATTTGGAGATTTTCTTGAAAATAATGCTCAACTAATTCCTTCAGGATATGTTGAAGAGATTTGGATAGAGGAATTAAAACAAATCATTTCAAAATCTGAGCCTAAAAACCAATATCTAGAACAGTTTTTGATCAAATTACCCTCAGTAGATGAGGCATTAAAAATCTCTATTGATTTCCAATTTTCATTACATCCACATTATCTCTATTATTGGGATAAAATTTCATCAGAAGAATTAATTCAACTTTTACAATCAAACAACTTTAACGAAAATAAAATTGAATATCCAATTGAAATTAAAAAAATTCTAGAAAAATTGGGAACACCACATAAAGTTGTAAATCAATTTATTGTTTTAGAAAATGATGAAGCAAAAATTTTCTTTAATTTATTATTTATAAAAAACCCAATAATCAATGAATTATCAGTTCCTGAAATTTTAACAAATTCATCCAAAATTAAAATTAATAACAAATTTTCTACTTCAATTGGAGTTAGAATAGGAAGACCTGAAAAAGCTGCTCCTCGACAAATGAAGCCTCCCACACACGTATTATTTCCAATTTCTGATAAAGGCGGACCAACACGAGATCTTCTTAAAGCATCACGAAATGAGCACTTTTTTGCAAATATTTACAATAGACACTGCTCAAAATGTAATGAACCATCTATTGGAATTAATTGTTCACTTTGTGGTGAAAAAACAACAATTTCTTTCAGATGTAATAGTTGTAGAGATATACTAACAGAACCATTTTGTGAAAAATGTAAAAGAAAAGCTCCTGCTCATTCTCATAAGGAATTTCCACTAAAATCACGATTATTATTGGCTCAAGAAAAAATGGGCATTCGTGCAAAAGAACCTTTCAAAGGTCTCAAAGAATTAATCAGTCAGGATAAAATTGCAGAACCTCTTGAAAAGGGACTTGTACGTCAAAATTTAGGATTAACTACATTCAAAGATGGAACGATTAGATTTGATGCAACAAATTCTCCTTTAACTCAATTCAAACCATCGTGGATTGGAACTTCTATTGAAAAATTAAAACAATTAGGTTACTCTCATGATATTGATGGAAAACCTCTTGAAAATATAGATCAAATTATTGAACTTAGAATGCAAGATGTAGTAATTCCTAATGAAAGTGGAAGGTATTTGGTTTCTACTTGTAAATACATTGATACACTTTTGACTAAACTTTATGGTAAATCTTCATTTTACAATGTGAAAAATACTGAAGAATTAATTGGTCATTTGATTATTGGTTTAGCACCTCATACTTCTGTTGGAATTGTAGGTAGAATTATTGGATATACTGAAACCCATGTTTGTTTTGGAACACCTAATTGGCATTCAGCAAAAAGACGTGATGCTGACGGCGATGCTGATTCTATTATGTTGTTGATGGATAGTTTACTTAATTTCTCACGACAATTCCTTTCTGATAGAATAGGAGGTTTAATGGATGCTCCACTCCTTGTTCAACCTCTTGTTTTACCACACGAATCTCAACCTCAAGCACATAATCTTGAAGTAACAAAAATTCTTCCTCTAGAATTTTTTGAATCTACAGTTCAACAAAGTAAAGCATCTGATGTAACTTCAGTTGAAATTATTAAATCAAGATTAGAAACTAAAAGACAATTTTATGATTATCATTTTACTCATTCAACTTCATCACTTACAACTTCTAAATCTCGAAGTGCATATTCAACATTAGGTTCTATGCTTGATAAATTTGATATGCAAGTTAGAAATGCTGAATTAATTGATGTAGTCAATCCATCTGAACTTGTTTCAAATGTAATTTCAACACATCTTGTTCCAGATATTATGGGAAATCTTAGAGCATATGCAAGACAAAGTTTCAGATGTACTGCTTGTGGAAAATCATATCGTCGAATGCCTTTAATTCAAACTTGTGTATGTGGGCATAAACTAATTGCAACAATTACTAGAGGTTCTGTTGAAAAATATCTAAAACTTGCAAAAAGACTCGTTGACAAATACGATGTTGGGGAATATCAACGTGGAAGAATTCATGCTCTATCTGATGAAATTGAATTAGTTTTTGGTAAAAGTCAGGGAGATCAGTCACTCCTTACAGATTATGCGTAAAATTATCTTAATTTGACGTATTCGTAGGCACCAAGTTTACTATCAAAACAATATTTGACTTTTTGATAATCTTTTCTCCAAGATTTGACTTTTGGAAGAATTTTCTTTGGATCCTTTTTCTCAATAATGATTTGTTTCATGAATGTTGCAATTTCTTTCATTTCATTTTCTTTCATTCCTAATCTTGTAATTTCAGATACACCTAACCTGATACCTCCTGGATGGAAATAATTTCTTCCAGCTTTAATATCTCCAGGAATAAGTTGTCTGTTTACAATTATGTTTGCTTTTTCTAATTCAGCTTCAACTTTTCCGCCATCAGAATAATCTAAAACATTAACTGCAATTTGATGTGATTGTGTAAATCCTCTACTTTCTCCTAATACTTTGAATCCTGCATCACTTAACGCTTCAGCAAATGATTTAGCATTTTTAATTACATCAGATGCATAGTCTTTCCCAAATTCTAATGCTTCAGCAAATGCAACAGCTTTTCCTGCCATATTGTTAATATGATGACTACTTGTCAAACCTGGGAATGTTGCTTTTTTAATTGGTTCTTCATGTTCTTCAGAACCTAAAACTAATCCACCTTGAGGACCAAACAAAGTTTTGTGAGTACTCATTGTCATTGTATCTGCGCCTTCACGTAATGGATCCTGGAATTTACCTCCTGCAATTAATCCTGCAACATGAGCTGCATCATAATTGATGTGTATGTCATATGTTTTAAGAAAATCAGATAATTCCTTTACAGGATGTGGAAATAAGAACAATGAACCTCCAAACATTGCCATTTTAGGAAGACGATTATTCTTTTTGAGTTCCTTTACTTTTTGTTTAGTTTTTTCAACATCAATTGTCATTTCTTCAGCATTAAATGGATAAAATTCAATTTCTAATCCGTGAACTAATCCAGCCGTTCCAGAATGTTCTCTTTTACCATGTGAAATATGACCCCCAGCTGGAATAGATGGTGCAATCATTACATCGCCTGGATTGGAATAAGCTGAGTAAACTGCTAAATTTGCAACTACACCAGAAATTGGTCTTACATCGGCAAATTTTGCTTTGTATAATTTTTTAGCTAATTTCATACATTCAAACTCTACATCATCAATGTAGATACATCCAGCATAGACTCTTTCTCCAGGCCAACCTTCGGCATATCTATTACCAAAATCAGAAATTATTGCTTCTCTTACTGCCGGACTTGGAATATTTTCGCTGGCAATCAAAGGAATTGAATTTTCAAACCATTTATGATGTTCTTTTAATTTTGCAAATATTTTATTGTAAGATTCCTTATTTTTGGATTTAACCATACTTTGCAAATTGGTTTTCCCAATTTAAAAACACCGATATCTGTTATTTTTTCCCTTATCATGATCTGGAAGGTATAAAAGGGGAATCTGGAGTTTTGCCATTTATGGGTATGCAAGCAACTTCAAAAGGAAATATGCCTGTTGTACTGCTAAAAGAAGGCGGTTCAGAAACTAAAGGCAAAGATGCTCAAAAAAACAACATTGCAG
>CALCPD010000092.1 GCA_937897875.1 uncultured Nitrosopumilaceae archaeon | reverse complement strand
TGTAATTCTGCATGTCCAACTATGACTACTGATTCTTCTTTTGTAGGACCTCAAGCATTAGCACAAGCATATCGATATGTTGCTGATAGTAGGGATAAAGGAAAAGACACTAGACTAGACATAATTGATGAATCTCATGGTATTTGGAGATGTCACTTTGCTGGTTCATGTAGTCAGGTATGTCCAAAAGGAGTTGATCCTGCTATGGGAATTCAATTCCTTAGAGGATATTTGTTAGGATTTAGAAATTAATCTGTTTTTTTAGGTAATTCATTTACTTTATTTGGATTAGGGCTATTGTTTACCTGATTGTTGATTTGCTCTGCCATGAAATGATTTGATACATTTACTTTGACATCTTCTACTCCGTCTACCTTCAAAAGATAATCATGAACATCTTGACAAATTTTGAAACCAAATACTGCTGGACAGAAAGGACTAGTTAGATGCAAATCCACTTTGACATTACTATCATTGATGTCTACTTCATCAATTAATTCTAATTCTACAATAGATGTATTGATTTCTGGATCTACAATTTTTGATAATTCATCAAAAATTTTGACCCTAAGTAATTTGATATCTTGGCTCATGTCGGAAAAACATTTATGCTATATATAACCATTTTACAACCTTAGATGATGTATCGTTCACGACTTGGTACTGATTTAAGCAAAATCACCTTAGATTATGTCTCATCTATAGATGATGATTCTGAAATTGCATTATATGATATAATTGGCAGTCAGGCACACACAGTAATGTTACTTGAAAATAAAATTATAACTAAAAATGATGCAAAAAAAATTCTATCCTCTTTAGAAAATCTAAAAACTGAAAAATTTGATTCATCATCTGGAGCAGAAGACATTCATGAATTAATTGAATCATTAGTTATCAAAAAGTCTGGTATGGCAAGTGGTGGAAAAATGCATACTGCAAGATCTCGAAATGATCAAGTTGTTTTGGATATTAGAATGAAAATTAGAGATGACATTAACATTATTTGTAATTGTCTTCTAGATACTATTGAATCACTAGTTTCAGTTTCAAAAAATCATCAAAAAACGATTATGCCATTTTATACTCATCTTCAACAAGCTCAAGCTGGTTTATTTTCTCATTATCTTTTAGCTCAAGCCGATGCCTTATCTCGAGATTTCCAAAGACTGTTTAATACTTTTGAAAGAATTAATCAAAGCCCTCTTGGAGCTGGACCTGTTGGTGGAACAAGTATTACCATTGATAGACATATGACTGCAAAAATGTTAGGCTTTGATGATGTCATTGAAAATTCTCTTGATGCAACAAGCACACGTGATTTTGTAGCAGAGTATGTTGCAATGGTTTCAATTTTAATGACTAATTTGAGTAGGATTTCTGAAGATTTTATTATTTGGTCTACATCTGAATTTTCATTTATTGAATTATCTGATGAGTTTACATCACCATCAAGTGTGATGCCACAAAAAAAGAATCCTGATATTTTAGAATTAACTCGAGGTAAAACTGCAGAAATTATTGGAAATCTCACTGCAATTTTAACAACTGTCAAAGGTTTAGCTTCAGGTTATGGACGTGATTTGCAGCAAATTAAATCATCTATTTGGTCCACATCAAAAATATCTATCAGTGGATTATTAATTATTAAATCAATTATACTAACAATGAAAGTTAATGAAAAACAAATGAAAAAAGTAACTGAATCCAGTAATTTAATTGCATTAGATATTGCTGAAAAATTAGTCCAAGAAGGAATTCCATTTCGAGTCACTCACAAAATTGCAGGTGTTTTAGTTCAATTGGCACATGATTCCAAAAAGCCTATTTCTAAATTAACTACTTCAGAAATCAAAAAATCTATTGAAGGAACTAAAGTGGATTATCAAATAGTCTCAAAAATTATTTCAACTACTAGTGTTGTTTCTTCTCTTAAAGATAGAAAATCATTTGGTTCTTCTGGGTATGATGAACAAAAAAGAATGATCTCTGATAGAACTCAAAAAATCAATACTTGGAGGTCTGATATGTCTAAAAGAGAAAATAAAATCAAATCCTCACTTGATGAACTCAAAAAATCAATTGATGAACTTATTTAATTAATGAAAAGGGAGCGGGTCTAAAGGGATTCGGACCCTTGACAACCGGATTAAAAGTCCGGTGCGCTACCTGGCTGCGCCATAGACCCACACAAAAAATTATTTTCGTGTATAATTTAGTCTTTTACTAATCTAGATGTTATGTCAGAAACTTTTAATCTAGGATTTTGATTCATACTACTTGTGCCCTTGTAGTATAGCCCGGTCTAGAATTCGGCCCTGTCACGGCTGAGACGCGTGTTCAAATCCCGCCGAGGGCGCCATTATCTCTTATTACTTGATTTTTAGCGATCAACATTTCTAATTATCAAAATTATTATCAAGTTTTTTCTTACAAGAATCTTAAAATTCAGGGAATTTTAGGGAAATTTATTGTCTGAAGAGAAAAAAGAATCTGAAGTGGAAGTAAAATCTACTGAAGAGACTAAATCTGAAGAACCATCTGCTGAGGAAATTAAAAAAGCTGAAGAAGCAAAAGCTGAAGCAGAATCTAAAATTGCTCAAGAAGCAGCAGCTAAGGTAGAAGCAAATGCAAAAGCAGTTGCTGATGCAGAAGCTGCAGTGCAACTTGCTCTTGAAAAAGCAAATGCTGCAAGAGCAGAATTGGAAGCAGCAGCTGACGAAGAATACAAAGCAATTGCTGCTGAAGTTAAAGCAGATACTGCAAAAAAAGCAGATTTTACTTTCAAAAGAAAAGGTGAAGAAATTTTTAGACGAGAGATGGGTGAACCTGAATTTTGGTTAGAAAAAGAAGATAGATTCCCAAGACCTATACTTTCATCAGATGAACAAGAATCTATTACAAGACAAGCTGAAACACCTCAGGATCAAACTCCGGAATATAATCCACAACACGTACTTAGTCCAGAATATGGTGGTGTATCAAATTATGAACGTGGTGTTGATTCTTTCTTAGATGAATTAAAAGCTAAACTTGCTAAACAAAAAAGTGATCCTGATTCAACTGAAAAAGAAATACTTGCAACAGAAAATGAAATAACTTACTTAGAATCCATACATGAAAATTTCTATATTGGAATGAATGTTTTTAGAACTGCCAAAGGCGGAAGGAATAAAATTAGTGCATAGGATGGTATGATGATATGGATCACATAATTTTTGATGTAATGAATGCTAGAGTGACTTTCAAAAATGTCCCTATACATGAATTATCTAAATTTGCTTTCAAAGATGTTGGTGCAGCAGCAGAAGAATTTAAGAACATTGATGGTGTTGATGAATGTATAATTATTCAAACTGCAAGTAGAATTGAAATTTTTACAGTTAGCAATACAGAAACTACTGATTCACCAGATGCAAGAAGGGCTGAGGGTAAAACTCTCATTTTAAATCAAGTTAAAGAAACATGGATAAATTTGACAGAATTAGAACAAATTGACATTGATCATTTTGATCAAACTATTGAAGTTTACAAAAGTGATGATGTTTATCTTAATCTCTTACGTTTAGGTTCTGGAATTGATTCATTTGTTGTTGGAAAACAAGAAGTATTTGATGAAATAGTTCAATCATTATCTCATGCTAAATCTGCAGGAACATCGGGTACTATTCTAAATAAATTATTTGAAAGTGTAATTCGATTATCTACTAGAATGAGAGATACTACAGGTATTGCAAAAGATATTGTTTCTCTTGGTGATACTGCAGTTAAATTAGTTGAAGAAAAAGCTGGATTGGATTCAAAGAAGAAAGTTTTGTTGATTGGAACTGGTAATCCTGCTGCTTTAGTTGCAAAATCTCTAAACAAAAAAGAAATCTCTTATGATGTAACAAGTAGATCAATTGAACGCGCAACTGGATTTACTACTATTGTAGGTGGAAATCCAATACCTTTTGATGATGTTTATTCTACATTTGATAAATATGATATAATTTTTGTTGCAACTACATCTGATTATTTCTTAATTACTTATGATAGAATTCATCTGGTTATGGAAGAAAAGAAAAAAGGCACATTGATTTTAGATTTATCTGATCCAAGAACCGTTGATGAAGGAATTACAGCTCTTCCTGGAATTAAATTACTATTTAGAGATCAAATTGCCGAAATCTACGATGAAAGTGTAAAGGATAAAGCAACAATTATTCCTGCAGTTGAGAAAATTATTGAAAAAGAATTACCAGTTTTATCTGCTAGAATGAAAAGATTAGATGCTTAAAATTTTATTATTTTTGTTTTCTTATTAGAATTTGTTTTACTGCCTCAACAGAATAATCTATTCCATGTATGTCTTCGGCATGATTTCTAAAATCTTCAATAACTTTTTCAGTTTCTCCATCTGCTATAAAATCACATTCAAAACCGTAATCACGACACATAATTTTAGGCATATTTTGTTGAAATTGATATCAGTATAAAAATTAAGATATTTTTTATTTAGTTATAGCACTAGGTTAATTTTTTTATCCGTATGACTCGTACTTGATTCCAAAACTGCCATCTGATTTCTTTTCATGCTCTGTAACAAAACCTTTTGGTCCTACGTAGTCAATCACTCCATCAATCGTACCTTGATACCCACAAATGTAGATGATTGAATTTTCTGGAGTTAATTCTTCGCCAACCATTTCTTCAATTGGTGATAAACCTGTTTTTTTATCTGGTTTGAAAAATGATTCAACTCTACCAACATGACCATTCCATGATCTGTTAAAGAATTCTTTTGGTCTACTAATTGCTGCTCCATATCTAAAATTCCATTTGTCTCTTCCTCTTTTCTCACTTTCTAATTCCATATCTGTTAAGAGACGTTTGTAACTTAATTCATCAACATAACTTGCACCATGTAAAACAATTACTTCTCTAGTATCATTTGTATCATGAAAATGTTTTGCAAATGCAACAAATGGTGCTAAACCAGTTCCTCCACCTACACAAATTACTCTTCTATTATCTTTTTTACCATTATGTAATTTATCGCTAATTAGTAATGCTGCTCCAGTTGGATCACCTAAAGTTACTTCATCACCAACACTAAGATAAAATAATTCAGTTGTTACACGACCTGGAAGTGGCTTTCTAACCCATCTGATTACAAATTCAAAATAATCTCTATTTTCAGCATGTGATGCAATTGAATATGCTCTTCTAACTACTTTTTTTTCTGCTGGTATTGGAAGACCAATTGTTAAAAATTGTCCTGTCTTGTATTCTGGCATTCCATTTTCCGGAACTAATCGTATGACTACTAGGTCTTCTTTTAGAAGTTCTCTGTAGACAACTTTTGCCTTCATTTCGGTAACCATACAACGAGGTTTCCTGTTACTTTGGATAAATATATTTCTCTTATGATGTAATCCTAAAGATCAGATAACTACTATTATTCTAATTAATTTGTGACATTATTTCATCTAGAATTTTTTGATTTGCTGCAGCAATGAATGATACTCTTGTTTCATAACTTAGATCTGCATCAAGTGGATTCAAATCTGCATCTAGAAGTAATCCTCCAGCTTCTTTTACAAT
>CALCPD010000091.1 GCA_937897875.1 uncultured Nitrosopumilaceae archaeon | reverse complement strand
GAGAAAATGAGTAATAGAATTACTAATGAAATTGAGGATGTAACTTGGGTAACATATACAATTTCAAGTAAACCACCAGCAACAATTGAGCCACAATAGTGAAAAATTATGAGTTATGAAAAAATCTGTGATGAAATATTAGAATATAATGAAAAAATTAGATATGCTGCAGTTTATGATTATGGTGAACTCCATGATAAAATTAGACCGGGCATTACATCGCATTTAACTAGAGAAGAAACTGAAACATCATTATCACAAGCAATTTACAGATGGTCAACAAGGAAAAAGACTGCAGATAAAATTGGAACACCAATTTTTGCATTAGCAAAATATGAAAAAATCTATAGAATAACAATACCAATTGGAGGTGCAGGATTAATTTTGATTACTACTGAATTAGACGTAAATGTAAATGAAATTGTAGATAAAACTCTTGAAATTAGAGACACATATGTTAAAAATTTGTGATGAATATGGATTTCCATGTATTTGATACGTATGTAAAAGCAAGTGATGGTCATACAATGCATTTTGATGTGATTACAGACAAAAAAGATTCTACAAGTGCAGTTTCTTTTGCAAAAGAATGGTTAAAAACAATTGGAGAAAATAACGCAATAGTAACTACAGAAGAATGCAAATTTTGTCATTCTGAATCAGTTCCAGAGGATACTGAAATAGAAATAATGACAAATGGATATTTCATTGTAAAAATGGAAGGGTGTCCTGAAAATTAATCTAAAAGTGCAGCTCCAAATACTCCTGAAGAATCACCAAGTTTATTTTTCAATATAGGAGTTTCAACATAATCTGAAAATACTTTAGAATAAATTGATTCTACACCCTCACTGTATAAAAAATCAATATTAGATAAACCACCACCAATAATTATTGCATCAGGATCCAAAATATCAATTACATTTGCAAGACCATAACCAAAATTTTCTAAAAATTCATCTTTCCATTGTTTTCCAATAGTATTATCAAAAGTCCTAATAATTTCAGGCATAGATTGAGTTAATCCAGTTAAATCATTCCAACGTTTTTCCAAAGAGGGTCCACTAATGTATGTCTCCACACAGCCAGATTTACCACAATAGCAAGAATTACCATTTTGATGTAAAGTGTGATGTCCCCATTCACCAGCAATGTTGGTTCTACCACAATGAAGAATATTATTAATTACAATGCCCCCACCCACACCAGTACCTAAAATTACACCAAAAACTAAATCAAATCCAATACCAGCACCCATCTTAGATTCAGATAAAGTAAAACAATTTGCATCATTC
Source organism: uncultured Nitrosopumilaceae archaeon (assembly GCA_937897875.1). GTDB lineage: Archaea > Thermoproteota > Nitrososphaeria > Nitrososphaerales > Nitrosopumilaceae > Nitrosopumilus. The sequence goes on along the minus strand of CALCPD010000091.1, from coordinate 1,801 downwards.
TCAATAGAAATATTTTTTTCTAATTTATTTTCTAAATCTTTTTTTAAAGATTTACCAATTAAACATTGAGTATTACTATTTTTAATTAATCCAGTTTGTTTTGAGAGTGCACCAGGACAACAAATTCCTAAAGAAAAATCAGATATATTTTTAGATACATCCAAAACTAAAGTTTCAATTGTATTGATAATTTCATCATAATTATTTTGAGGAGTAACAACTCTTTTTCTTTCTAAAACATGTAGATTTTCATCAAGGACAATAATTTCTGTTTTAGTTCCACCTAGATCTACACCAACTTTGTACAACAATAATTTATGATAACTAGTATGATTAAGTTTTAACTAAATTTATCCCATTGGAGGCATACCGCCACCGCCACCTGGACCACCAGATATAGCAATGACATCATCAATTCTAAGAATCATACATGCTGCCTCTGTTGCAGATTTAATTATCTGTTCTTTTACTACAATTGGTTCTACAACATTAATTGCCATCATGTCAGCAATCTTTGTATTTTTTGCATCAATTCCAGTCCATTTTTGACCTTGATTCTGTTTTGATCTTAAAGTAGCCATTGTATCAATAGGATCCATTCCTGCATTTTCAGAAATAGTTAATGGTATGACCTCTAATGCTTCAGCATATTTTTTAATTGCAAGTTGTTCTCTTCCACTAAAGTTATCTGCCCATTCTTTGAGTTGAGATGCTGCAAATGCTTCTGGAGCACCGCCACCTGCAACAATTTCTGGTTTTTCAATTACATCTTTTACTACCATTAATGAATCATGAATAGAACGATCAACTTCATCTATTACTCTTTGAGTTCCTCCACGAATTAACAATGTAACAGATTGTGGATGTTTACAGCCCTCAATGAAAACCCATTTATCAGATTCAACTTTCTTTTGGTGAGCCAAATCAGCAGCACCAAGATCTTTTTCAGATAAATCATCTAAATTACTAATTACACGACCATCTGTGGCTTTAGCAAGTTTAATCATATCACTTTCTTTAACACGACGAATTGCCATGATTCCATGTTTTGCAAGATAATGTTGTGCAATATCATCAATTCCTTTTTGACAAATCAAAACATTAGCACCAACATCATGTAATTTGTCAACCATTGTTTTTAGCATTCTATTTTCTTCTTCCAAAAACATTTGCATTTGTGTTGGATCAGTAATTCTAATTTCTGCACTCATTTCTGTTTTTTCAATTTCTAATGCAGAATTAATTAATGCAATATTTGCTTTTTCGATTCTAGTAGGCATTCCACTATGAACAATTTCTTTGTCTAAAACAATACCCTTTACAATTTGTGTATCTTCAATTGAACCACCTGGTTTCTTTTCTACTTTAATATTTTCAAGATCAACAAAATATTGATCACCTTTTTTTGTTGCAATACTAAGAATAGCATCAACTACAATTTTTGATAAACTAGAACTATCTTCTGAAATTAATTTTGATTGCATACTTGTTGAAGCAATTTTTAACAATGATGCTTTATCATCTGGTTGAATTTTTTTAGATAATTGTGAATAAATTTCAAGAACTTTTTCAGATGCTGCTTGAAAACCTTCAATTATAGTTGAAGAATGAACATCTTTTTTCAAAAGATCTTCAGCCCTTGCCAATAATGCACCACCAAAAACTACAGAAGAAGTTGTTCCATCACCTACTTCATTATCTACAGTTTTAGAAATCTCAACAATCATTTTTGCTGCTGGATGTTGAACATCAATTTCTTTAAGAATAGTAGCACCATCATTTGTAATTGTAACGTCGCCTA
>CALCPD010000090.1 GCA_937897875.1 uncultured Nitrosopumilaceae archaeon | reverse complement strand
AAAAAATTATGTTTTAATTCTGCTTAGGCATGCGTAATAATGTTTATTTTATATTTTTAAAAATAACCATTCCCAATAATTTTATTCTCTATTTAAAATTATAATAATTATGAGTTCAAATGATATAATACAATGGTCACCAAACTATTGTTTGAATTGGTCTGATTTTCAGGCAGAATCCAACCCTGCAATTTATGAAGATTCTCATAGTTTTATCAAATATGGTTTTACTTGGATAATTGATTCTGATAAATTAAATGAAAATGTCGTATTTTTAATTAATGAGATTAATGTTTCTGTTGAATTTCATCCTTTATTATCTTGGGTTAGGGAATCTGAACTTAATGATGATCTATTACATCATGAACAAGGTCACTTTGATTTGGCTGAAATGCTTAAGAGAGAATATGATAAAACATTGAAAAATAAATTTTACAATAAATCTTTTCCTACGAGAGGTCAAAATGAATCCCAACAAAAACAATTTGCAAAAGAAGATTCATCTAAAATGATTTCTACTGAAATTGATAAACTAACTAAAATTTTAAGAAAAAAAAGAAATGATTATGATCTAGAAACTGAATATGGTCATAATATCTTAAATCAAAGTAAATATGATGAAATTTTTAAAAATTTAAATTCTACTTTACCCTTATAATTAATTTTTAATTTGTTCTATTGATAATTTTATTTTCTGGAATTGAATTTATGTAATTTACTAAACTTCTATAGTATTTTAAATGGAAATCTATATCTTTAATCTCTGTCTGTTTTAATTCTTCTAATTCTGGACCAAAATCTCTTTTATCTGTTTGAATATGATTCAGTGTTTTTTCATTAACTTCTATCATATGAAATAAACTGTGTAATACTTCTCCTTTCTGAAGTGTTCTGTCGCAAGATTTTTGTAATAATAATTCTACCCAATCCATGTATATTTTTATGAAATTATTATATCTCCTCTAGACTTGATTAATTCCAACTTTAACTGTATTTTTTTTTAGTTATTTTGTATGCCTAATCTTTCTTTATTTTCTTTTGTCTATCTGCAATTTCTTTATTTCTTTCAATATCTGAATGAATTTCAACATGTTGGTATAGGTCTTCTTTTGAATCAAATATTTGTTCACAATAGTAACATTGATGCATTATCTAATTATGTCATTATTGCTTTTATGCATTTCATTTTATCTTATAAGGAAATTTTCTCTAATTTCTATTTCATTTAAAAAAACGTAAAAATATTTTTTCTTAAGGTTTATTCTCATATCTTAAAATAAGTTAAAATTATTCAAGATGTTTGAATTTCAATTTCAGAATTACATGATGGATATTTTCCAGTTTCATTTTTTACTTGCCCCATCAATTCTATTTTTTCTTGTTTTTGATTATTTGTAAATACTCTTTGGTAGAATGCTGTTTTTTGCATGCATTCGTTGCCATCAAATTCTTCATCCAAATATTTGGTAAATGTATTTTCTAGGTTACTTGTCTCTCCAATAAATATTGGTTCCTTACTTCTGTTATACAATACATAAACTCCTGGTATCGATTTAACAAATTTAGCACTTTCTAACCACACCCTCATTTTATCATCAAGTAATTCCATAATTCTTTTAGTTTTATTAGATATTAAAACGATGTTGGAAAATCTTGTATATCACAAGAACCTCCATGCTTTTAATACCTAAAAGCGAGTTGATCAATCCTGTCTCTTTTAGAAAAATTTCCCGATCAATTTACCCCTAGAAAAATTCAAAAAAATATTATTAATGAAATTGAATCTAAATTACAATCGGGATATAAAAAAATAATTATTTGTGCTCCAACTGGAGTGGGAAAATCCCTAGTTGGTGCAACCGCTTCAAACTATTTTGATAGTTCTTTTACTGTTACTGCATCTAAACATCTACAAGATCAATACATCAAAGATATTCCATTTTTAAAACCAGTTAAAGGTAAACAAAACTTTCCATGTCTAAAATTAATGTCATCTGAAAAAGTTGATAATGATCGGGTAGCAATGCATGAGGGTTTAACTTGTGATAAAGGACAATGTCAAGAAAGAATCAATAAAAATGGAAAAGAAATTGTAAAAATTTGTGATTTTAAACCTACAATTAAACAAATTGAAGATAACACTCAGGATTCACTATCTTGTCATTACTATCTTCAAAAATATGATGCATTAGTTTCAAAGCATTCATTGTGGAATTACCATGCGTTTTTTACAATAATGAAGTACAACAAAAAATTATTCGCTGATTATCTTGATAGAAAAGTTACTGTATTTGATGAAGCTCATAAAATTGAGGATCAAATAATACAATTTGTAGGATTTGATATTTTTGCTGGACAAGTGGACGAATGTAATCTAAATCCAGAAAAATATGATTTTAGAGATTTGGATTCCATGATTCAATTAACTGATGATATTGCATTTTCTTATGCTAAAAAAATTAAAGATATCAAAGAGAGCCCTGTATTCCAAAATAACCCTGATTTTGAATTAATTACAGGATTGGAAAGACGTTACGATAGAGCTGCTCAGGCTAAAATTGATATCATTGAAGATAAGGATAATTTCATAGTCAATGATCCTGTGAAAGACATCAATGGTAATTTTAGAACTATTTCTGTAAAACCAATTGATGTTTCAAAATTTGCTCATGAATTTTTTGATACTGAATATCAGATATTCATGTCTGCAACAATTGATCATTCTAGTTTTTGTGAAAATATGGGACTTGAAAAAGATGATGTTGCATTTGTAGATACTCCTAAATCTCCATTTCCAATAGATCATAGAACAATTGACCTACTCAATATTCGAAGATTGAGTTATGGTTCTACTGAAGAAGATGAATTAGAAGTCATAAAAACAATAGATAGAATTTTAGATGAACATTCTGATGAACGTGGATTAATTTTAACATCATCAATTCCAAGATGTCATAAAATTATTCGATATTTGTCTCCTAAAAACACTAAAAGAATTCGCTTATGCCATAGTAAAAATAAAGATGATAAAACTCAAGATGAAGTAATTTCTGAACATTCTTCTGATCCTACTGGTGTTTTGTTGTCTTCCTCTCTATGGGAAGGGGTTGATTTGAAAGACGATTTATCTCGATTTCAAATTATTGCTAAAGTGCCTTATCCAAATTATACTGAAAAAAGAACTAAGGCTAAAATGAATAAATTCCCCTTATGGTATACTTCCCAAACATTAACTAAATTACTACAAGGATTTGGTCGTTCAATTCGTAGTGATGATGATTGGGCTAAAACATATGTTTTAGACACTTCTGTAAATAATGTATTTTTCAAAGGCCAACAAATGATACCTAAGGCATATTATGATGTTTTAGGTATGGATGAAGATTAATTTTATTTACATCTGAGATTATTTTATTAATTTTGTTGAATGTCTATACAAATCATGAAGATTTTTGCCATCTAACTCTTGTTCATTTTGATTTCCATCAATTTCTGTTTCATGTAGTATTTGATCAAAATTGTAATTTGTTTCATCCTTTGTAGTGTTTACATTATTTTCTTTACCTTCTTCTAACAAGTTTATTTTTTTTAATTGTTCTAACACATCTATGTTACAATCATGCCATAATTTTATTGATTTATCGATACTTTGCTCATCATTAAATTCTGGTGACTTTTCAATCATTTTATTACTTAATGATAAAATCTGTTTAGCTAAAAATAATGGCCTCGTTTTAAGATTGGTGAATTCTTTAAAGCATTTATCACAAACTTTGATGATGTATTCTGGTTGAATTTTTCTAATAATTTTATCTCCATGTTCACATTCATACATTTCTGAATTATTCAATGCATATTGTATTGTTATAGATAATTTATTATTTTACGAAAAAATTTATTTTTTTAATTGTTCACTAGCATAATATTCCAAACAGTTTGGAATCCATGCATGTATGAACAATGCAATACTCATTTTCATTGCTCTTTTCCAATGATGAGTATATGATACACTATTGTTTTCGAGATGTCTCATAAAATTTACATTTTTTGACAATATTTAAAGTTTAATTATACTTAATATTATTAATTTTATATTAAGTATTACTAATTTTATTAAGGATTTGCATAGGTAACTGCACCATTTGCAGCAGAACCCACAAGTGTTGCAAATTTTGCTAAGGCGCCAGTAGAATAATTTGGATTTGGTTTCTTCCATTCTTTTTTTCTATTTTCTAACTCTTCACTTGATACGTGAAGATCAATAATGTTTGTTTCAGTATCGATTGTTATTTTATCTCCATTTTTGACAAATGCAATAGGTCCTCCAACATATGCTTCTGGAGCTACGTGTCCCACCATAAATCCACGAGTACCTCCAGAAAATCTACCATCTGTAACCATTGCAACTTTCTTTCCTAATCCTTGACCTACAAGTGCAGCAGTTGTTGCTAGCATTTCTCTCATTCCTGGTCCGCCTTTTGGTCCTTCATATCTAATTACAACAACATCTCCTTCATCAATTTCTCCCTTGGATACTGCATCAAATGCTAATTCTTCTCTATCATACACTTTAGCATTACCTGTAAATTTAGTCATCTCTACACCGGCTGTTTTTATTACTGCTCCTTCAGGTGCAAGAGTTCCTTTTAGAACAACTGCAGTACCAACTTCGTGTATTGGATTTTCAATTGATCTCACAATATTTTGTTCTGTATTTGGTAATGTGATGGAATTTAGATTTTCTTTAATTGTTTTCCCAGTCACCGTTATGCAATCTTCATTTAGCAATCCTTTCTCCAATAATTTTTTTAATACAAATGGTATTCCTCCAATTCTATCCAATGACTCCATTACATAATTTCCTCCAGGTTTCATGTCTGCTAAATGAGGTGTTTTCTTTCTAATTCTTTCAAAATCATCATATGTTAAGTCAATATTTACCTCATTTGCAAGTGCAAGTAAATGTAATATTCCGTTTGTTGAACCTCCAACAGAATTTAGCATCATAATTGCATTTTCAAATGCTTCAAAAGTTAAGATTTCTTTAGGTCTAATATTCATCTCTAATAGTTTAGCACATGCAACACCTGAATCATACACCATTGTGTTTCGTCTGTCATCCTCTGCAGGTGGACTGGCACTACCTGGTAATGCTAAACCAATGGCTTCTGAGATTGATGCCATTGTATTTGCAGTAAACATACCTCCACATGAACCTGCATTTGGACATGCTACATTTTCAATATTTTTTAAATCTTCAAGAGATAATTTTCCGGCATCATACGCTCCTACAGCTTCATAAACATCCACTACAGTGAGCTCTTTTCCATCTAACATTCCTGGCTTAATTGTTCCGCCGTATACGAACACTGATGGAATATTTAATCGAGCCATTGCCATCATTGTTCCAGGTAAACTTTTGTCACAACCAGCAATCCCTACCAATGCATCGTATTGATGAGCTCTTACCATTAGTTCAATTGAATCTGCAATAACTTCTCTAGATACTAGTGATGATTTCATTCCTTCATGACCCATTGCAATTCCATCACTTACTGCTATTGTTGAAAATTCTCTAGGTGTTGCACCCGTATCTGATACTCCTCGTTTAGCTTCTAAAGCTAATTGTGGAAGATGAATGTTGCATGGAGTTGCTTCATTCCCAGTGTGACATACACCGATAAATTGTTTTGATAAATCATCATCGTTTAATCCCATAGCTTTGTACATTGCTCTATGTGGTGATCTAGCAGTTCCTTCTACAACATTTCTACTAGATATTTCCATATAGGAAAATTGCAAATTGGTATAATTTAGAGTTTATTGAAATTCTTGACATCTGATGATATTTTTAGGTCATCATAACCCTTAAGTTGAAATAAAATTTAGCATTTTTATGTCATTTAGAATTCATAAGTTGAAATGTGATAATGGTCATTATACTAATGCCGTCGTTGCTGAAAATGAAACTCTTGAGGAAAATCTAAAAAAATTCACTCTTAGAAGTATGTGTAAAAGCTGTTGTTTACCATTACACAAATGTTAGTTATTTCTTAAATTTTATTGATTTAAATTGTAAATGTTTGATTTTTAATTTATGAGTGATAAATCAAAAATGGAGCAAAAAGCTCTAGAGTGCCCTGTTTGTAAAAGTAACAAAGCCATGATTGCTGGTGAGAATGTTAAACTAAGTGGAAAATTTGAAGATAAGGAATTTCTAACAACTGAATTAACTATTTTAAAATGTACAAAATGTGGATTCTACATGTTATTTGATAAAATGGCTCAATTTACCACTCAAGAAGAATCTAAATCTTGATTAATTCACAGGTTGAATTCTTCTAACATTTTTCCTGTATTCTTCATTTTGAAAATGTTCTTCACACACTAGCCAAATTAACTCATTATCATCTCTTTTTCTAAATTCTATGAAATATTTTTCTGGTTTATCGCAACATCTTTTCATCTTATTCACTATTCATTATGTTAATTGCAATAAAAAATTTTCTTATTTCATTATTTGTTGATTATCTAATTGATTCAAATATTCTTGAATTTGTTCATCTGTTTCTCCTCCAAATGTAATTAGTATTTTATCATCTTCAATAATTTCATAACTTCTAATATCTGATACTAATTCTCCATTAATGAAATATTTTAATGAATATTCATCATTTGTACAAAATGATTTTCCATCTGGAAATACATAACATTGATCATCTATTCCTATTGATAATGAATTAAAGAGATACTCTAATTCTACTCCCGTTGCATGCTTGTGGATAGTTGTACCATCTCTGGATTCAAAGTGTATCCATGGGGATTTTATTTGATAAGCTGGTGCTGAGAAATCAAATTCATCACCAAATATTTTTACGAGAATTCCTGCATGTGAGTGTTCACTTCCTAAGGCTCCTGCATTTTCAGGTCCACCTGGTGCCTCAACAGTCATTGTCAAAAACAAAAATGCTGCATATCCAACAATAACAAAGATTACTGATAAAACACCTATTGCAATAAGGGTCTGTTTTCTTTTTTCTGCAGAATGTTTTGTAGCATAATTTTCACGTTTAATTTCACGTTCTTTTCTCTCTTTTCGACCCATGACCGTTCAAACTCTAAGATTTACCCCTATTAAACATTCAATCAAAACAATAAATAAAATTAAAAATTTATCTTCAATATGACATGTATTTTTTGTGATATATTGGCTGGAAAACGAGATGGTCATATTGTATATGAGGATGAAAATCACATTGCATTTTTAGATAAATATCCAATTGATGATGGACACACTTTGGTTATTCCAAAAAAACATTATGAGAGAATCACTGATATGGATTCCAATGACGTGGGAGAAATATTTTCAATTGTACCTAAAATTGCAAAAGCTGTCTTGTCTGGAGCAGGAGCAGATGCATTTAGTTTGGCACAAAATAATGGTAAGGCTGCAAAACAAATTATTCCTCATGTTCACATTCACATAATTCCTCGATACAATAACAAAGGAACTGTTTGGACAAAACGTCAAATTCCAACTGATGATGTATTATCTGAATTAGCTAAAAAAATTAAATCTGCTCTTATTTAGTGTGACCTGGATTATATCTTAAAATCGCACCAATCTTTCCTAAACTTGCTAACATATTCCCATGTTCAGCACTACCGGAAATGACTTCTAACTGTGATCCTGTTTTTGCAGCAATAATTTGTAAATAATCTACAATGTCTTGTTCATTAACTTCTGTATCCATGGCTTTACATTCTGGACAAGGGCTGTTTCGATACTCTGTTTTTTTTGGAATTACAAGTGGTCTTTCAACAATATCTTCTTGAATATGTTTACAACGTCTACATTGTGCTTCTACTCTATGCAAATTTGTATTATCTGTGATGAGTAATGTTTTGACAACATTATTTTTTAAAAATTCAATTACTTCTTGTAATCCGTAAGAACCTTTGCCTGTATTTGTATTGATTTCTCTAAACAAATCTTCAATGAATTTTTTCTCTTCCACTAATCTGAAACTACCTAAAATATCTCCTGATTTTGCAAATGCTTCTCTAATTCCTTCTGCTCCAGAATAACTTGCATCAATTGTATTGATGATATTATTTTGTAATCTATATTCTAGATAATTACCATTAATGAAATCTTCTTTTGTAGGTCCTGGCCCAGAAATAATTAATCCCTTTACTGGATAAATATCAATAAAATATTCTCTGGTTGTTTGAGCAACTCTATTGTAAAAATAACTTAATTCCATTTCTCTTAATTTTTGAAATCTTTTTGCAGATTGTCCACCTTGTCTATGTTTGCCTGCTACACCTGATCCTGTTTGAGATAAAACTTCAATTTTATCTCCATGCAGTAAACCCCAACCTGCATCTTTTGCATCTATAGCTAAAAATCCAATTAAGTTATCATCTTTTAGCATATCTTTTAAAATATCTACGTGGAAATGATCATCGCATCTGTATAGATATTGATTCAAATCTTTTGGAGGTTCAATTTCCCATGCAGTAACCACCTCACTTCCTAATGGGCCTCCTTCTTCTTGTGGTAATGCCCCACAAAAAACTACTAATCCTTTTTCAGGTGTTTTTTTGTACATTTTTAATTTTGAAACAACTTTTCCAAGTGAATCAACTACGTGAGATCTTGTTAGATCTGATTTGATATTATCTGCTGTTCCTTGTTCTTGTTGAAGCGAACTAATTATTTCATGAAGTTGTTTTCCTTTTGGAATGTATACTGTAATTAATTCGGTACCTCTACCTGCTTTTTTAGATAATTCCTCAAGGGTTTTTCTAATTTTATAGAGTTTAACTGAATCTTGTTTTTCTATGTTGATTTTAACCATTTGACATTGTTCCTAATTTTTGGACATTAATCAATGTTGATTGAATCTGTACTAAAAATTATAATTCATCAAACGTTTTTAGGAATACTTCTAAAGGTTGATTTCCACGAATTTTAATAATTTTTTGATCATTAAACACTAAAAATGATGGTGTTGCGTCAATTCCAATCTCTTTACCAAATTCATACATAGAATTAACTTTGTTTTGATATTTTTGATCGTCTAAACACTTGTTAAATTCTTCTGTGTTTAATTCTACTATTTGTGCAAACTTTGTTAATGCTTCTCTGGTAATCCATCCTGTTCTTTCTCCTGCCCAATTCTTGTAAAGTTCATTATGGTATTCCCAGTATTTCTGTTGATCCTGTGCACAATAACTTGCTTCTGCAGCTAATTTTGATTCATAACCATTTAGTGGGAAATCCTTAAAAATTATTTTTACTTTACCTGTTTTGATAAATTCCTCATTGATTATGTTTAATGTATTTTGATGAAACTTGTAACAATATGTGCACTGATAATCACCCCATTCTAATATTGTAATTGGAGCATCAATATTGCCCATAATTGGAGAACCATTTTTAATTAGTTTTTCAGACGTTAGTATTTCTGAATTATTAGAATTCGTCTCGTATCCAACAATAAACCCCCCTACTATAATTCCAATAATAATTGGTATTGACAAATAATATAATTTCATATTTTTTTGAGATTTTTTAATTCTAAATATCTTCGGTAATTTTTTTAACACTAGAATTCACAACTTTGAGTTTTTGAATATTATATCGATCAAAATGAAAACTTGGAAATAATTTACAAACAAGGGTGTATCAAAGAACATAAATAGATTCAACAAAATGTAATTTTAATGTCTAGAACTGAACAACTTAGTGTATCAAAAACAAGTGTATCAAAAATTGCAATTTTGGCATTGGCCATAGTATTTGCAGCAGGATTATTTGTTGTAGGATTTGATCAAGGACATATCTTTAGTTTAGTATATGGTGAACAAGCATTCGTTGATCTTACTATCCATGAACTTACTCATGATATGAGACATGCAGCCGGATTTCCGTGTCATTAGTTTAGTACTAGTTTGAAAAAAAATTATACTATTAATAAAACCCAGAATTCTTAATAATTTATGAAAACTATTACATTTATTACAATTGTACTAGTTTCTGGCGCTATAGCAGGCTTTGTTCATGGAACAATTAATTTTGCATTAGTTGAGCCATATTTAGATCAAGCAATTGGACTTGAAAATGAGAGTTTGTTTGCTTCAGGTGAGGCTGAAGATACTTTGGAATTTTGGGCAGAATATGAAAGTTATAGAATCTGGCAAAAAAGTGGGCAAGTTTTAGCTGGAGTTATCTTGGGACTCGCAATGGGTTCATTATTTGGAATTGTATATGCATTATCTAGAAATTCATTACCTGGTAAAAATGATGTAACTAGATCTGTAATTCTTGCTGGTATTATGTGGCTCACTATTTACATAATTCCATTTTTGAAATATCCTGCAAACCCTCCAACTGTTGGTGACGGTGAAACAGTTATGCTTAGAGCAATTTTGTATGTTTCATTTATTGCACTATCTGGAATCGGTGTAGTAATTTTTTATAAATTATCACAGAAACTTCAAAATAATAAAAAATATTTTGGATTATTTGGGTATGTTATTTTCATTATAATTCTATTTTTTGTAATGCCAGAAAATCCTGATGAAATAACTGCTCCAATGAACTTGGTTAATGAATTTAGATTTATGTCTGTTCTTGGAGTTTCTTCTTTTTGGCTATCTGTTGGATTGATTTTAGGATTATTTTGGAAAAAATTTGAAAAATAAAAATTATTTTAATTTCATGTTCTTGTTCTAGATACTGAGAACTAGACTATTCTGTTTAAATAGAATGATTAATTGATAAAATTATGTCAAGACGTCTTACACTGCCCCAATTAAAAAAATATGATATTGGGCAAAAAGTGATTGAAGCATTAGCTGATTCTGAATCACGTGCAATACTATTTTCAATTGTAAAGAAAGGTAGTACTGCAGCAGAACTCTCCGATAAATTAAAAATTCCCTTAAGCTCAGTTTACAAAAAATTATCTGATCTTGAAGAATTAACTCTGATTAAAGTTGAAAAATGGATGCTTTCTGATAAAGGAAGAAAGTACAAAGTTTACAGAAGTAGGATTAAACAGGCTGAAATTTCTATAAAAAAGCCTGAACCAGTTTTAATATTGGTATCTAATTAGATAAAATGTGTCAAAGAGGAGTATAATTCAACTTTCTGAGTTTGATATTACACAAAAAATTATTGAATCATTAAGCAACGTGTGCACACGCTCAGTTTTATTTGCTGTAAAAAATGAATCCAAGGACGTAACTCAAATTGCAAGTGAATTAAAAATATCTCTTTCAACTGTATACAAAACCTTGTCGACTTTAGAAGACCTTGCACTGGCTGAAGTTGACAGGTATGAGATATCTCCTGAAGGAAAAAAAATTAAACTTTATCGTAGCAGAATTGGCAAAGTTGAAATTGTTTTAGATGATCTTGAACCTACATTAAGTTTACATCCTAATCTAACTAATTCAAAATCTATTTCATAACTTGTTTTATGTTCTCATTCTATAGATTTAGAATAAACCAATAAAATTATCAAGTTCTTTAAATAATCTTAGCTAAAACTAATTTTTGAATTAAATGAACCAAAACATAATTCTCGCATTAGTTGCTGTATTTGCAATTGTTGGTGTTTCTACACTAGCAGTTTCTTTTACAATGACTGGTGCCCCGACAACAAATGAGGTTGAATATGTTACCGTTGATGCAAACGCAATTGACGTTGATTCCCTAACTATTGGATTTATTCCAGTTGAAAAAGCTGATGAATTAACTCCAAAAGCACAAGTTTTAGAAAAATTTTTAGAATCTGAACTTGGGATTGATGTTGAAGTAGTTGTTCCAACAAACTATGAAACCATTATTGAAGGAATGCGATTTGGTCATATTGATGCTGCCTTTATGGATACTGGACCTGCATGGATTACTCATGAAAGAACAGGTGCAGAAGCTGTATTGGCAGAATTAGTCAAGGGTAAGGTAAACTATCAAGCAACAGTTTGGACATCAGCAGACAATGATTCAATTAACACAATTGAAGACACTGTTGGTAAACGTGTTGCATTTACTAGTATTACAGGATCTTCAGGATTTGTAAGACCTATGGGTACTCTAGTAACTGATGGTCACATCAATATCGAAGGCAACGACATTGTTGCTTTAGAAAATGCACTTGCAAATAACTTTGAAAGTTATACATTTGCAGGTGGCTACAAGGCAGCATTAAATTTACTGTTAAATGGTGATGTTGATGTTGCATTTGGCTCAGATATTGCTCCAAAAAAATACCTTAGTTTAGATGATCAAGCAAAATTACGTCCAGTTACTACAATTGGACCTGTACCATCACACGTATTTATGGTAAGTTCTAGTATGTCTGAACTTACTAAAGACAATTTAGTTGATGCATTAATTGAACTCAATTATGACGAGCACAATTACATTCTAACTGATTTGTATGGTGCTGAGGCATTAGTTCCAACAACAACCACTATGCATATTGGTGAATTTGGAACCTTTATTGATGTCTTAACTGGTCTTGATCAAAAAATCCTAGACAAATATGATAAGAGCAAATAAAACCTGGCACATTTGAACTGATGTAAATTCAAATGGCCAAAAACCCCCCTTTTTCATTAATTTCTACAAGTAAAATTATTCAAATGAATGATGTTTGGACATCCTATGATTCTAAAAGTTATGCCTTAGAAGGAGTGAACTTATCTATTGATCGAGGTACAAATTATGCCATAGTTGGCCAATCCGGTTCAGGAAAATCCACATTACTAAAATTGATGAATGGTATGATGATTCCAAGTAAGGGAATTATCAAAATTGATTATTTGACTCCCAATATGAATAATAAAAAATTTAAAAAAATGATGCATACTATTGGTTATATTCCTCAAAGTTTAGGTCTTGTAAAAAATATTAGTGTAATGGATAATATTTTGATTGGAGCATTACCTCGATTAAATTTAATGCAATCTGTTTTGAAACAGTTTCCAGAAAATGAAATTCAAGAAGCAAAAAATATTTTAAAATTAGTTGGTTTATCTGGAAAAGAATCTAGAAAGGCGTACATGTTAAGTGGTGGTGAAAAACGAAGAGTTGCTATAGCTCGAGCATTGATGCAAAAACCTACAATTCTTTTGGCAGATGAAATCGTTTCAGAACTAGATCATGTTACATCTAGAGAAATAATGGATTTAATTTGCCAAAAGAATTACTACAAAGACTGGTTTCGACACTCAGAGGTATTCAACCCCGGGCTTGGCGGGACCGAGCTGCCGCTCCAGCGCGGGGTTGAACACCTCGTACACCACCGTCATCGGCTTCTGATCGTGCCAGAAGATGTAGTGCCGACCCCAGAACGGGCCCTCGCACCCGAATATCGCCGCCAACTCTTCGTTATCTCCCATGTACACCCGCCTCACCTCCCTGTACAACTCCACGTTGCCGCTTCTTAGATTGCTCCACATCGGGCTACTGCCGTCCACCATGTACCGTCGAAAGTCATCGCTGGACCACCACGACGCCGCGTACACCATCGGCACGTCCCCGTCCTTCGCCAGCTCACCGTCGTTGAGTTCGGCGTCTAGGTAGTGGTCGTCTGCGAAAAAGTCCCCGCGCGAGATGTGCAGTAAGACTTCGCGCTGGACCATGGGTCCGTCTATTAAGTCGCAGTCGTTCGGCATGCCGAGCCGCGACGCGGAGACGCCCGTCTCCGACGGCGACGGCACCGGCCCTTGACGCAGGCACTCCAGCCGCGTCTGTCGTAGCCTCGGGCACAGCAGTCTGAGATGGCGCGTCACCGAGCCGTCCGAGAGGAGTAGGATGCGCCAGGCTGGGGAGAGGAGCTCGAGGAGGGCGCCGTCCTCCACGGCGTCTTCCTCGGTGGCTTCGTACCGCGGGTCTATGCGATGCCAAGGGACCGAGTTGGGCTCGTCGCCGTCGGCGCACCACAGCGCTGAGTCGTCGTCGTCATCCCTCCTTGACGAAGCGGCAGCGCACTGACGCCTCGTTACGCGGTGAGTGGTGGTTGGGGACCTCGAGGACGCGCGTCGGCCTCGAGGGCGTGGCGATGGAGTTCCCGAGTTGAACGATGAAGACGCCCGCGAGGATGAAGTCGCACGCGAGGATGACGACGCGAGGGTCGTCGCGAGCGCCGCGCTCGCCATGGTCGGACGCCGGCGAGGCGCGTCAACAATGGCCTGCAACTC
>CALCPD010000089.1 GCA_937897875.1 uncultured Nitrosopumilaceae archaeon | reverse complement strand
GAGGATGAAAGGGATTGCTTTGGTCTCAATATTTGTCAAAAATGAATTAGAACCGTCAACCGCAAAAGCCTTAATGTCTGAAATTATGGAAATGATTGAAAATGAGTGATTTAAGAGATTACATTTCCAAAGTTAAAAAAATTAAAGAACTTAAAACCATTAAAACCAAAGTTTCAACTAAATATGAAATTGCTGGTGTTACAGCAAAAGTAGATCAATCACATGCAGTATTATTTGAAAATATCAAAGAAAGTGATTTTAGACTAGTATCTAATTTAGTTGGAACTCGAAAAAGATTTGCTTTGGCAGTTGGTGGCACGGAAAATAACATACATCAAAAAGTAATTTCAGCAATAAAAAACTCAAAAGCACCAAAAATCGTGCCTACTGGAAAATTCATGGAAAATAAATCAAAAAATATCAATTTAATGCCTGTTGTGACTCATTTTGAAAAGGAATCAGGACCTTTCATTACTTCTTCAGTAGCTTATGCCAAAAACCCTGAAACAGGAAAACAAAACTCATCATTTCACAGGATGATGCCTATTGACAAAACACATCTATCAATTAGAATGGTTGAAGGTCGTCACTTACATCGATGTTTCATTGATGCAAAAGAACATGGTGAGGATCTTAAAATTGCAATTACTGTTGGTGTCCATCCTGCAATTTCGATTGCTGGTGCTTATCAATTTGATTGGGGTAAGGATGAAATTGATATTGCAAATTCTTTATTGGGTGGAAAATTAACTTTAGCAAAACTTCCATTTTCTGGATTGAATGTACCCTCTGGTTCAGAAATTGTAATGGAAGGAAAAATTTTGCGTGATAAAGTTCATCCCGAATGGATGGTTGAAATGCTTCAAACTTATGATCATAAAAGATCACAACCAATTTTTGAAATTGAGAATTTGTATTTTAGAAATAATCCTATATTCCATGATGTTTTATCAGGTTATGGCGAACACAGATTGTTGATGGGGATGCCCATTGAATCTAAACTAAATGGGGAATTGAAAAAGGCTTTCTCCCAGGTAAAACAGGTTTCTATGACAAATGGTGGTTCAAATTGGTTACATGCTGTTGTACAAATTAAAAAGAAAACAGAATCTGATGCTAAAAAAATTATTAAAAAAACATTTGAATCTCATCGCTCATTAAAACAAGTGACTGTAGTTGATGAGGATATTGATCCAAACAGTGCTGAATCTGTTGAATATGCGATGGCAACAAGATTTCAGGCTGATAAGGATTTGGTAATTATTAAGAATGTGCGTGGTTCTAGTCTTGATCCTTCCAGTGATCAAAAGAAATTACAAACTGCCAAAATGGGCATTGATGCAACCCGTTCTACTTCTAAACGTCCCGAAGGATTTGAGATGGCCAAAATACCTAAAATTGATAAAATTAACCTGAAAAAATATTTCAAATAATCTTTAATTGACTGATCAAATTAAATTGGATGAATGTACAGGTATGTTGGTATAAAAAATGTCCTCAGAAAATTCTATAAAATCTGAAAAAACTCCATCTGAATCTCATGCAGAAGTAATTGTTAGAATGTTCCCTTCTGATGCAAATCCAGCTGGAAATGTGTTTGGTGGTGAAATTTTAAAAAATATTGATATGGTAGCAGGAATAGTTGCACAGCGACATTCTCAATCTAATGCAGTAACTGTGTCTTTAGATAGTGTGAATTTCTTGAAACCTGTTTTTGTTGGAAATGTTCTTTTCTTAAATGCCCGAATTAATTATGTTCATAATTCTTCAATGGAAATTGAAGTTAAAGCAGAAGCTGAAGATATTGTAACTGGAATTAGAACTATTACTGCAACTGCTTTTGTAACATTTGTTGCACTTGGTAAAAATGGTAAGCCAATTCCTGTCCCAACTCTAGCTCTAAAAACAGATGAGGATCGTATAAAGTTCGATGAAGGGAAATCTAGAATGGAAAGACGATTACAAAATCGACAAAAATAGATTTATTAAATTATTGAAATTTTATTTTTTTAATTTTATCTCTTGATTCATCAAGTAGTCGTCTAATTACAGGCGTGTATATTTGACATAAATACATAATTTCAATTTTTTGCTCATCTTCTAAAGTTAAAAATGCAGATGACGTAATTTTCTTTTTTGTAACTTTTGGTTCTTCATTCTCATTTCTTTTTTTATTAATAATTTCTAAAAATATTGGAGTTTGCCTTTTGATTTCAATTTCTAACTGTTCTTTTGAAATAATTTTTTTATTTCTTAAATCAACTTTAATTTCTTGATGAAAATCATCTTTGTATCTTTCAGTACCTCTCATCATTATCTTAATTTCTGGTAATTTTTCATTAATATTTTTGAATTGACGAATTTT
>CALCPD010000088.1 GCA_937897875.1 uncultured Nitrosopumilaceae archaeon | reverse complement strand
AGGAGGAGGAGGGTGGGGGGGAGGGATGGCATGGTTTGGGGGGGTGGTAAGGAGGGAGGGGGGGAGGGGAAGGAGAGGAAGGGGAGGATAAGGAAGGGGGAGGGAAAAGGTTAAGAAGGTTTATTAGGGGAGATATCGAGGCACAGTGGTGTGTTGAGACGATAAATTCACAGCGATAATCAGTCTCAGAATCCTATATGGTACAATCAATATTCCAAAGGGCTTCAGGTTTTCTCCGAAAAAAATTTTTTTTGTTTTTGTTTTTTTGGGGGGGGGCCCCCGGACCAAACCGCTGGAGAATACACAGGCAGGAATAAACATGGCGAACAGATTTCTGACAGGACGGTGAGTATCACGTCTTCCAATTCCCCCTTACCATTTTAAAACCGTTAATTCGCCCCGTGTTCCCCGGACGGGGGGGATAAATTTCGAAGCGGTCCGGTTGTGTGTTTGGGCGTTTACGGTTTTGCCCGCGTTGATTTTCGCCGTTTGCAAGCCCGCATCCGGTCCGGGTGAACCGCCGGGACCCGGGCGGTCCCGGGGGGTGAGGACGGGAGGGCCGGGGAACCACCCTTTAACGGCAGAGTTCCCGGCAGAAAATTTTTCGAACGATGAGAAGGAGGAACGGAGAGACTAACACCCCCCTCGCCTCACTTATACCGTATCTCGTCTCCCCCATCGCGGGCGTAAACTCTGAAATGGGAAAAAAAAAAACCTGTGGTATTTTGTTTTTTTGGTTTGGTAGTTGATTTTCTGACTATTTTCTTTTTACTATTGGATTTTTTTTTGACATTCATATCTTGAATTATCGTAATAGAAGTTAAATCTTTAAAGAATTTTGAGGTTAATTTCTTTCAAAATTTTGATGCTTTAGAAAAACTTGGAGCATATTTTTCATCTTTATTTTTAAATAATTTATGATGATTTTTACATAAATTTCTGGTTTCTTTAAAACTAATTTTTACAGTTTGTATAGCTTTTTCTTTACATTCAGAAATACTGCATTGCAATATGGTACATAATTGATATTTCTTAATAAAACTTTGAAATTATACAATTACCTCTACTAACTTTTTTATGATTGTAGTTTATTGCAAAAATTATGAATGATGATGAAAAAGGAAAAGAATTTTTAAAATTAATTGATGATCAAAATACTGTTCAATGGAATATTGTTGCAAAAGTATCTTCTTTAATCAAGACAGAATGGAATTCTACTGAATTAAAAAATGAACTTGAAAATTTAGTCAAGGATCATTATAAAATTACAAAAGATCTTAATAGTTTAGATACTGATAATAGTATTTTATAATGCAGAGTCTACCATTAATGCAATAAATAATACTGCCAAGTATGGACTAGAAAATTTAAACAATGTCCATGCAGCTTTCTCCATTGGTTTTACTGTAACCCAGACTGATAGTCCTAACATTAATGCACCTGATGCAATTGCAGTCCACAAATATACATCCCCAACCATATCTTCTCCACTTTCAGTTGTAATGAAAAATGGTGCTATTGAAAATAATACCATTACAACAGTAGATAATGCAATAGCTCTTGCAGATGTTTTTTCTGATTGTACTGCAGTTAACATTGGAACATTTACTTTGTTATAATCTTCTTTGAAATGTAATGTTAACGCCCAAATGTGCATTGGAATCCAAATAAACACTAATCCTGCCATTGCAAGACCCATTGTCCATAAATCTGACATGCTTACAGCAACCCAACCAATCATTGGTGGTGAACCTCCGCATAGTCCTCCTAAAATAATATTGGTTCTAGAATTTCGTTTTAGTATATATGAATAAACAATGATATTATTTACTAATGCAAATGCAATGAAAATTGTTGCCCATATTCCTTGTTCTAATGTTGTAGTAAATGAAATTGCAAAAGCCAATACCAATGATATACCTGCCAATGCTAATCCAAAATTTCTTGCTTTAACTGCAGGGTAAATTCTCTTTGATGGAAGAGGTCTATCTTTTGTTCTTTCCATGATTGCATCAATATCTCTATCGTGATAGTTTGTCAAAGTATTAGCTGCTGCAGAACCTGATGCTACTGAAAATAACATCAATGCCCAAGTTTCAATTGAAATTGGAATATTGTAAATATTTGATGCTGTTAGTGCAGCTCCAAATGCAGTAAAAACAAGCAAATACCAAATTTTTGGCTTTGTTAATTCATAATAAACTGCTACCCTTGAACTAGCTGTTTGCTTTTGCAATACTAGTCACCAGTATTTGATGGCATATATGGCATTGCTTTCGTTCGTGATTTCATTTCAATAAATGACTCAGATGATTGAATTCCTTCAACTCTACCTATTTTTTCTGAAACCATTTTGTGCATTTGATCTAACGATCTTGAATACATTGTTACTAGTATGTCAAACCTACCTGTAACTTCTGCAACTTCTCTAACTCCATCAATATTGAATAATTGTTCAATTACATTGTCTCTTTGTTTTGTATCTATGTTAATTCCTGTTAATGCCTTAACTTCGTATCCAAGTTCAGCATCATTAACATCTATGGTAAAACGTTCAATTAATTTTCTTTTAACTAATCTTTTGATTCGTGAATAAACTACTGATGAATTTACATCAATTTTCTTTGATAATCTTGGAACTGAAATTGAAGCATCATTAGATAATTCTGATAAAATTTGTAAATCAAGATCATCTACTTTTGTCGTCTAAAACACCTAAACCGATGAAGATTTCTGGTTCTTATAAAGTTATTATTGTAAAAATTACAAATAATTTCTAAATTTTACCTTTTTTGTATAACATTTCTGCTAACAAGACAGCACCTTTTGCTGAACCCATTTTTTTATTATGTGAGAATAACATGTACTTTAATCCATTATCAAACAACTCTTCTTTTTCTACTCTTCCAATTGTCGTTGTCATTCCATCTCCAACTGTTCTTTCCATTCTTGGTTGTGGTCTAGTTGGATCTTCATGGAATGCATAGTAATCTTTTGGAGCAGAAGGTAATCCAATAACTGAACTGTCTATGTTGCTTTGATTGTAAGTTTCTTTTGCCATTTGTGGATTAATTTCTTTTGTAGTTTCTACAAAAACTGATTCAGTATGACCATCAATTACTGGAACTCTGGTACAAGTGCAACTAATTTTGATATCTGCATCTTCAATTTTTCCATTGATTAGTTTACCCAAAATTTTTCTTGTTTCTAATCTTACTTTTCCTTCTTCTTTTGGAATATATGGAATTATGTTATCTGTAATTCCCATTGCAGAAACACCTGATTTACCTCCACCTGAAATTGCTTGCATTGAAGTCATCATTACTTTTTTTGCACCATATTTCTCCAGTAATGGTTTTAGTGTAATTGCTAAACCTGTAGTTGTACAGTTTGGTAGTGGTGCTACAAATCCTTTCCAGTTGCGGTTTTTCTTTTGAGTTTCTAGTAATTCTGCCTGCTCATCATTTATTCCTGGAATTAGAATTGGAACGTCATCTTCATATCTAAATGCAGAACTAGTTGAGACTACTGGTAATTTTGCTGCCATTTTAGTTTCAATGTCTATGGCAGCTTGTGACTCTACTGCTGAAAATATTAAGTCTAATTGTGATGTGTCAAGCTCGTCAACTGTCTTAACTTTCATTGATTTGATATATTCTGGGATCTCACCACCAACATCCCACATGATAATGCCTCCCTCGTTTCTAATTGCATCTATGTAACTTTTGCCTGCAGAGCGTTCAGAAGCTGCAATTTGAGTTACTTCAAACCATGGGTGGTCATTCAATGATTGTACGAATTCTTGGCCTACTGAACCTGTAACCCCAATAATTGCAACTTTTTTCTTCTCCATAATGAGAACTTAGATCGGTTTCAATTAATAATCGTTTTCAGATTACCAAAACATACTAAATTAGCCTATTCTATTTTGAACTGTGAAAATAAATACAAAATCCTCGATTCGTAGACATTCTCCTGTTATTCACGGTGGAAAAATTCCTACAAAAAATAGCGATCATAAAATTATTGATTTTAGTTCAAATATCACTCCTTTAGGAATTCCTAAATCCGCTAAATCAATAATTAAAAAAAATTTAGATAAAGTTCAATTTTATCCTGATCCAAATTCTGAAACTGTAATTTCAAATTTAGAAAAATATACTCATTTATCTAAATCAAATATTATTGTTGGAAACGGTGCCATAGAAATTCTTTATAATTTTTGTTTTGCATTTTTATCTAAAACAACTAAAGTGTTAATTCATGTACCCACATTTCAAGAATATGAAACTGCAGTAAAATTAAGTAATTGTAAAATTTCTTATTTTAATTCATTAAACTTATCTACAAATATTGATTTATTTATTTCACAAATTCCAAAAAATGGATGTGTTTTTCTTTGTAATCCTAATAATCCTACAGGCGAATTATTATCTAAAAAAGAATTAGTATCTATAGTAATTGAAGCAAAAAAATTAAAAACTATTGTCTTTATTGATGAATGTTTTATTGAATTAGTACCAAAATCTAATGAATCTGTTTTATCTTATGTAAAAAAATATGATAATATTTTTATTTTAAGATCTCTAACAAAATCATTTGGTTTACCTGGATTAAGAATAGGATATGCATGTGGTTCTAAAGAAATAATTAAAATCTTACAAAAAATAAAAATTCCATGGAGTGTAAATTCTTTAGCACAAGATGCAGCAAATGCTGTAATTAAAAATACATCCCATATCAAAAAATCTAATTTAATAATTAAAAAGGAATTAAAATATTTAGAAAATGCTATTTCTATCTTAAAAGGATTTGAATGTATTTCCTCATCTACTAATTTTATTTTGATTAAGACAAAACATGATTCTACAAAACTACAAACAAAATTATTAAAAAGTAAAATTCTAATTCGTGATTGCAAAAATTTTAGAGGTTTAGATAATCATTATATTCGAATTGCAGTAAAATCTCACAAAGATAATGTAAAATTGGTAGCAGCATTGGAGAAGATTATATGAAATCCTTAATGATTCAGGGGACTTCTTCTGGTGCTGGTAAAACAACATTAGTTGCAGCCTTGTGTAGAATTTTTTCAGACAAGGGTTACAGTGTTGCTCCCTTTAAATCTCAAAATATGTCGAATTTTGCTTATAGTACGCCTGATTTTGAAATTTCTCGTGCTCAAGCAATTCAAGCTTTTGGCGCACGTTGTGACATCACACCTGAACTGAATCCTATTTTGTTAAAACCCGTTGGAAATTATTCTAGTATTGTATACTTGAATGGTAAACGTTTCAAAAAAATGCATGCTCAAGAATATTATGAAAAATTTGTAAATACTGAAGGTATGAAAATAGCATCAAAATCATTACAGACTTTGCAGAAAAATTTTGATTTGGTAATTATGGAGGGTGCAGGTTCTCCTGCAGAAATTAATTTACAAAAATATGATATTGCAAATATGAAAATTGCTAAAAAAGCAAATGCAAGTGTATTGCTAGTAACTGATATTGATAGGGGAGGATCTTTT
>CALCPD010000087.1 GCA_937897875.1 uncultured Nitrosopumilaceae archaeon | reverse complement strand
AAAAAAACTAAAAATAGAATAAATTTCATAAAAAGAAAGATTTTTTGGAAAAAAATAAAATTAAATTAATTAAAATTGTTATTTTTTGAAAAATTTTAAAATAAATTATAATTATGAAAAAAATTATCAAATATAAGCTAGTTTATCTTAAAAATAGAAAATGGCATCAAAAAAAGGAATTGCAATTACAGCAATAATTTTAGCAGCAATTACAGGCGCCAGTTTTCTATTATGGGTAATACCACAAGATAACGATACAACTTTCATAGTAACAGATTATGAAGGGTATTTGGATGGAGCAAAAAATATCCATGAAGTTTTACAAGAATCAATAGATATTGAATATCAAAATCTTAGAAATGAAAAGATTTCACCAATGGATTACGTTGCAATTACAGAGGTAACATCATCACAGGTGACTACCCAAATTAGTGAATTTGTCACTTCAAAACCATCAGAACAATGGCAAGAAAGCTATATCAGTTACATGAATGGAATGAAAAAATTTAATGAGTATATCCTGGAAACTAAAGTCTTAGCAAATCAAATTGAAAATGAAAGTCTGGATGCAGAAATTTTAGAAACAATTGATAGAATTGAATCCATTAAAGTGGAATCTATAGAATATATTAAAAAATCAAATGAGTTAAGACCCTAGGCTCAAAACCCAATTTTACTAACTAGAATTGTTGGAAATCATTAAAAACTAATTGTGTAGTATGAAGTATAATGTCACAAAGATCTACTAAAGTACAAAAAGATGTTAGTAAATCAACAGCTAACAAATTAGTAGTAATTTGTGTAGATAGGGATGATGATGTAGGTGAAAAAACAGGAATTAGTACACCAGTAATAGGAAGAGATGCATGTATTGAAGCAGCACAAAGATTAGCATTAGAGGATCCAGAGGATGCAGATTCTAATTCAATTTTTGCAGCAATTAAAACATATGAAGATTTAATCAGTAAAGGCTACCAAGTAGAAGTAGCTACTATCACAGGAGTTAAAAATAGAGGAGTTCAAGCAGATGAAAAAATACTACTAGAAGCAAAAATAGTATTAGAAAAATTTCAAGCAAATGGGGCAGTAATTGTTTCAGATGGAGAAGATGATGAAAGTGTGATACCAGTTATTCAAAATGTCTTACCAGTAGTATCTGTTCAAAGAGTGGTAATGAAAGTTAGTAGAAGTGTAGAATATTCGTATGCAGTATTTGGAAAATATCTAAAAATGATAGCATATGATTCAAAATATTCAAAATTCTTTTTAGGAGTTCCAGGAATTCTTTTGTTAATCGGAGGAATTGCAACTGTTTTTGGATATACTGCAGAAATATTTGCTGTACTTGTAAGTATTCTAGGTGGTGCATTTTTAATCAGAGCATTTGATGTAGATAGAGCATGGTCAAGTTGGTCTAAACCTACACCGACAGGTTTTATCAGAATGTTTACAATGGTTACAGGAGTGTTATTGATTCTATCATCAGTACCAGCGGGAATTAGTACAATCAGTCCAGAAATTATTGAATCAAATGGAGGAGTCATTGAGAGTATGTCAAATCAAATAGGAGTAGGACAATTTGTTGGAGGATCATTACCAATTTTATGGATTGGATTAGGTGCAATATTTGCTGGAACATTACTAAGTAACTGGATAGGAGGAATTCCTAGACAAATTAGTGACATTCTTAGAATAATTGTATTAATTTCATTATATCCAATAATTGCACAATTTACCAACATAATGATTTTTGATGAAAGTTCATTTACATTAATTCCACCATTATTAGGAGGACTAGCAGTAACTTTAGTCTCAGCCACTATTCTGTTTAAAAAATATAGGAAACAAAAAGAACAAGAAATGGTTTCAGATTAATTTTTAAAAAAAATTAAAAAACACTGATATCATCAAACATCCATAAATGTTCAAAGAGAAATGAGTAAGATAAAAGATATAATTTTGCAGTTATCAGGGCTATACAAAATATATGGTAAAAAACTAGAAAGTGAGATTAAGACTGGAGATATTCCAAATCATATTGCATTAATTTTAGATGGAAATAGAAGATGGGCTAAACGACATTTAGAAATTAATAAAAAAGGACATTGGAAAGGAGCTGATGCAGTTGAAAATTTACTTGACTGGTGTGAAGAATTTAATATTAAAATTGTAACACTTTATGCATTATCAGCAGAAAATTTAGATAGAAAAGATAGTGAACTAGATGATCTCTACGAATTAATTCGAATAAGATTAGAAAAATTATACAATGATCCTAGAATACATAGATGTAATATGAGAGTTAAAGCAATTGGTAGAATAGAATTACTACCAGAATCTATCAAAGAAGTATTAACACGGTTAGATAAAGTAACAAAAAACTATGACAATCATTTTCTAAATATTGCATTAGCTTATGGTGGTCAAAATGAATTAGTAGATGCAGTAAAAAAAATTGGAGAAAAAATTAAGGATGGAGATTTAGAAATAAAGGATATTACAAAAAAAGAGATTGAATCAAATCTATATACATCACATTTACCACAATCCGAACCAGATATGATTTTACGAACATCAGGTGAAAAAAGATTAAGTGGGTTCTTAATGTGGCAAAGTGTTTACAGTGAATTAGTTTTTATGGATATTTTTTGGCCAGAATTTAGGAAGATTGATTTAATGAGAGCTATCAGAACATTTCAAGTAAGGAAAAGAAGGTTAGGAAAATGATAGAAGAAACATCTGCAGGAATTGTACTATTTAGAAAAGAGGAATCAAAAAAATTATTTTTACTGTTGCATTATCCATCAGGTCATTGGGATTTTGTAAAAGGTAAGATGGAAAAAGGGGAATCAACTCATCAAACAGCAATCAGAGAAGCAAAAGAAGAAACAGGTATTACGGATATTAAATTTATAGAAAATTTTGAAGAATGGATTGAATACAATTTTAAACATCAAGGAGAATTAGTTCAGAAAAAAGTGGTGTTCTTTTTAGCTGAAACAAAAACTAAAGAAGTTAAAATATCACATGAACATAGTGGGTATACATGGATGGATTATAATTCATCAATGGAAAAAACAACATTTGATAATGCTAAAACAGTGTTAACAAAAGCAGAAAAACTACTTTCCGATACTTTGTAAATGTAATTCTTTTGCTTCACTAACAGGATTTTTAGCATTTAAAATAGTTCTACCAACAATAAGATAATTTGTACCAGATGAAATTACTTCAGATGCATTTCCACCTTGAGTACCAACACCGGGTGAAAAGATACTTAGATTTTTTCCTGCTTGTTTAGAACAATATTGGATAATTTTTGGAAATGTTGCGCCAACAACAATACCATCAACTTTTGCAGTTAATGCCCAATTGAGAAATAATTGGTATAATTGCTGCTTTTTAGCCATTTTAATTTCCATATCATAAGACAATTTAGCCTCAGGTGCACTCATGTGGCATAAAGTAATCACACCCTTTTTTTCTTTGTGGGATGATTTTACTAAATTCTTTAAACTATCTAATCCCATGATAGGGTTTGCAATTACTGCATCAAAACCCAAATTCCATAAATGTTCAGTTGTAACACGATTAGTATTTCCAATATCATTTAATTTGATATCAGCAATAGTTTGTAATCCATAATCATGTGCGGTTTTATTGATTTTAATGATTTCTCTAGCACTTAATGGAAGAAGTAGATGAAAATTTAATTTAATTCCACAAAGATATGGATTTAATTTTTTAATATTTTGAATAGTTTTATTTTGTAAATTTTTTTCTGAAGAATCATAATCATTTGCAAGAATTACCTTACCATTGGTTTTTGAAACCTGAGAAAGTCTAGTTTTGAAGGTGGCCATAATCAACTAGTGGATGAGTATCCTTCAATTTTATTATTTTGATATAAGAATATCCATGTTCAGATGGATTTTGAACAAAAGTTGGTTCAATTCCATTGGTGGTAGAAAATTTAATGAATGGATTTCCAGGATCATTATTCAAAACCACATGACAAAAGTAAGATGTTCCCTCATCATTAAAATTCATAAAAACTCCAAGAAGCCATTTATCTTTGTGAGGAAATAGAAATAGAGGGAAAGGAACATCATCAAACCCCCATGTGAGTTTTGCAAGACTAGACAGATCTTCTAATTCAATAGGTTGGTATCTATCAAGAGTTCCGTTACCAGGTTGTAGTGTTTTTGGAAGAGATTTAATTCGAATTATTGGAGAATATAATTTACTAGAGTCAGAAGTAGAGTCAACAATATCAGATTCTTCTTTTCCAGATTTTAGTCCATAACAAAGATAATCACCATTACTTTCTAAAGGAGTATAGTAAACAATGGGTTTTTGTTTTAAAACATCCATTTGTACAGACAGAATTTTTTTTCCATCATGATTATGAGAAAAAGATACACGAGGTGCACGTTCAAGTGCACAAACTAATCTTGTAAATTCTAAAGTTGAATGTACTTGAATATAACGAGGTAATTTATCAACAACAGGAGTTTCTAATTTGTCCACAAGGAATTGTAATACATTATCAAATTAAACTTATCCAAAAAGAAAGAGCCTAGTTTCTTCTATCAACAACATCATTAATTGCAGGACCAGTTCCAATAATTGTAACAGGCGTGTTTAATTCTTTTTCAATATTTTTGATAAACGATTTAGCATCATTAGATAATTCATCGTAAGAAGTTTTTCCAGCACAATCAGTAAAAAGTACATCCAATTTTGTAATTGAAATTTGTGTTGCACCATTAAGCATAATTGCACGCCTAGCTAAATCAAAATCAAAGTCAGCTGCACGTCTTTGACGACCAGTTACAGTTCCAAATTCAGACCAGTTTTTCTTTTCTGCATCCTCTAAAGACAATTCTTTATCTAATGGACCAGTTCCAACACGTGTAACATAAGATTTGAAAACAACAATTACTTCATCAACTTTTGTAGGGCCTAAACCAACATCAGCACATATTCCAGAAGCAGTTACATCTTTAGAAGTTACAAAAGGATATGTTCCATGCCATAAAGAAAGAAATGTTCCTTGAGTTCCTTCAACTAGAACATTTTGATTTGCATCTAATGCAGAATTAATCTCATTAGGAACATCAGTAATTAAAGAAGATAAGGAGTCAAAATCTTTTGCCATTTTTAAAACACGCATTGCTCTATCAGAATTTGCAGGGCCAGTTCCAGAACCAGTACTACCAATTTTTTCTTTTAATTCACCTTTAGAATCCCTAATCAAATGAGATTCTTCGATTACTCCACAGTGTTTATCAATAAAAACACGACCAGATGCACCAAAATCTTGAATTTCCTTATCAAGAACTTCAGGATTAATTACAACTCCAGGTCCAATCATAACTTTAGCATTTTTGTTTAGAAAACCACTTGGGAGCATTCTTACCTTGTATACTTTATCACCATCCATAATCGTATGACCAGCATTAGGACCTGCACCTCCACGAACTATAATTTTAGGATCATCTTTAATTGCCAAATATGAAATAATTTTTCCTTTACCTTCATCCCCAAAAAATCCTCCAACAACAACAGTTGATGTCATAATCTTAAACATCTATTTCGTTTATTTAAGCTAAAGTATTACTACATGATTTTATATTCAAGGAAAATTAAATCAGATCGATGTCTGAAGATAATTTTGCAGGTAATATCATAGTAAATTTAGCAAGTTTACCAGATTTTCTAAGAACACCAATTTTAAAAAAAAGAATGGTAGAATTCTTTTCAAAAGAAGAATTAGATAAAAAGGAAATCATATGCAATGCTTTAGAAGCAGGTCCAACTATTCCATTTCTGAACTTTTCTAAATTGTTTAAATCATGGTTAAAAATTATAGCAAATTTACCAGAAGAGCATAGAGAAGGAATGTTTCTAGCATACATTAAACAATCATTATTGAATCCAGAAAAACTAATTGCATTTAATTTAGATGGAATTTTAGAAATGTTTTTGCAATTAGAGGAAAATGAAAAAGAAACGATAGCAAAAACAATACAAAAAATAATTGGAAGTCTAAATGAACAAGAGAGAAAAAGAATCCTAATTATGATTCCAAATAATGCAAAAATTCATTTAAAAATTTAGTTTACTTGTGGTTCATCAGGCTTACGATTATCTTCATCAGTATAATCAATTATTTCTCCTTCAGCAGACAATACACCTACGAATATTTTTTCATGTTTTTTTAATAATTTACGATGATCAGCCATGGACATATCTAATTTCATTTCATTCATAACCATAATTTGATATTCTTTCCATTCAGCCCAACATTTAGTACAAGTAGGGTATTTTTCATTAACAGGTCCTAATTGTTCATTATCAGGAATAGAATTTTTACACTTTGTGCAAGTACGACTCATAGAAATCAGCAATAAATGACTCCTTTTATCTTTTTTTGATGTAAAGTAATAATAATTCATGAACAATAAAATAGATTATGAAGATTAAATGTCCAAAATGTAATGAGGATGCAGAAATGGCCATGGATTATTCATTAGTCAAATGTGGGTCATGTGATTTAGATATGAGTTATGGAGAATATGTAAAATTTGTAGCCCATAATCAGCCCAAATATTCAGATATTTTAGGAGATTATGCATCAGGTGGTAGTACAGAAGGTCACACTGCAGGTTCATTAGATGAATGGGATTAACAATTTAGTAAAATGATTCATCAGATTAAAATAATTACTTTGAAAAATTACTAAACACCATTGGAATTTTTATTAGAAAATATACTAAATCTTGTTGGATTTTTAGTAGGACTTGCCATAGGAATTATGGCATATATTGGATTTAGAAATACTGGCAGTCCAACATTATTTAGATTAACAATTGCATTTGTTTCAATTAGTTTAGGATTTTTTGTCATATGGTCAGGATACATGGTGGAAGATTTTCTAATAAAATCAGGAAGCATAGAAAGGAGTATTCAAACAGTAGGAATCATAATTCAAACTATAGGATATTTTTTCATTGCATTTTCTCACAGCATAAAATCATTTTTTCCAAAATCAAACTACTTTAGATCAGTAGGAATATTACCATTCTTCTTAGTTTCAACTGTTCAACTAGAACATATTTTTAGATCAATTTCATTTATTCTACTAGTATATGGTGCAATTGAAACAATGTTATCATATAGAGATAATAAAAACAAAGGTGCAATCTCAGTATCAATAGGGTTAGCCCTTTTAGCAATAGGGGAATTTTTGGGATGGTATTCTTTTGTATTTCCAGAATCAATATTATATCCAATATCAATGATTATCAAAATTTCAGGACTTATTGCACTATTCATTCCAGTGAGTAAAGTACCATTAAAGAAGATAAAATTTGATGATGATTTAGATAAAATCTAAACTAGGCTCAAAAATTCAGAGTTGTCAAATTCTTTTATCTTTTTAGTATATACGAAAATATCAATTGCCTCTCATATGGATTTAAGAATAAAAAATTAAGAAAATGGGAGAATATAGGACACAAATGAAAATTATTGGGGATATACTATCAACTACTAGAGATGATCTTCAAGATGAAAACGGAGCAACAGTAACTTATCTAATTAGAAAAGCAAATATCTCACATTCTAGAATTTCTACACTGTTAAAAACACTGGTTTCACAAGGATTGTTAGAACAAGCTGATTCACAAGGTTCAAACAGATATAAAATTAGTCAATCAGGTAGAGAATTTCTTCAAGCATATAATTCATTTACAAAATTTGCAGACAATTTTGGATTAAATATTTAATTTTTTACTTTATTAGAATTAGGTGTACAAGACATATTTCTTACTCATAATAGATTAAGTTAAAAAAAATTCTTAAAAGAAATAATAATTAAAGAAAAGTTTGAGATAAAATACATTGAAAGTGAATTGTGATAATGACGGTATTGAAAAAATATCTCAAATAATTGAAAAAGGTGGGGTGGTAGTATTTCCAACAGATACAGTATATGGTATAGGATGTAATCCATACAATGTAAATTCAGTAAATAAAATCTATGAAATTAAATCAAGGGATAAAATAAAATCATTACCAGTATTAGCATATTCATTAGACATTGTAAAAGAAATCACAATAATTGATAAATTTACTGAAAAAATCATAAAAAAATATTGGCCAGGTCCACTAACATTAATTTTAACATTAACAGATCAAAAATTAAAAGAGTCATTAAAATTACAAAATAAAATTGCAGTAAGAATTCCAGATTCTAAATGTACTTTAAAATTATTAGAAAAA
Source organism: uncultured Nitrosopumilaceae archaeon (assembly GCA_937897875.1). Lineage (GTDB taxonomy): Archaea > Thermoproteota > Nitrososphaeria > Nitrososphaerales > Nitrosopumilaceae > Nitrosopumilus. The sequence continues at coordinate 34,151 of CALCPD010000087.1, read as the reverse complement.
TGTAAATTATTAGTAGGAACTAGTGCAAATATTTCTGGAAATTCATCATATACAAATCCAGATGAATGTATAAAAAATATTAAAAATTATGATGTGTTTCTAAATGGAGGAACAATTACAAGTAAAGGAGAATCAACAATAATTGAAATAGAGAATGAAAAAATTAAGATCATTAGAGAAGGGGCATTAAAAGCAGAGGACATTATGATATGATGAATTTGATAATAACGTGCGCCAGACATTTAGAAGGAGACACTGAGGATGAACTAATAGATATTTTAGAGGAATTAGGGGATTCAGATGTTAAAATTGCAGTAAGCAATATGTCGGGAATTATTACGGTTGAAACAAAATTAGATCCAATTGAAGTAGTTAGAAAAATGAAAGAAATGTTACTAGATGAACCATGGAGTATCAGATATTGTTTAAGAGTAATACCAATTCAAAAAGTTGTTGAGACAAACATAGATGAAATTGAAAAAATGATTTCCAGCATAAAAAATCAAATTGAAGAAAAGGAATCATACAGAATATTAATTGAAAAAAGAAATTCTGAAATTTCAAGTAAAGAAATAATTACAAAAATTGCAAATGGAATAAAAAATAAAGTTTCATTAGATCATCCAGATAAAATAATTTTAATTGAGATATTAGGTATTATTACTGGTATTTCAATATTAAAAAATTCAGATATACTTAGTATTGAAAAAACTAAACGCAGTATGTCAGATTAGAATAGAAGCCTTTTCTACCAAAATATCTTCCAGTGGAGTTTTAGAATATACAGTATCAATATGCTTTTTTGAAATATTGAAATGTTTTTTTAGAAATAAATCATTATTTTTTAAAAATAAATTTATACATAAAGGAGATAATTCAGAATAGATAGAAGCAAAAGATTTTTTGTTTCCAATAGCAATTAAAATAAAATTACTAGTAGGTTTAATCCCAACAGATGAAATTGCATTAGAAATTTGTAAAGTTATTGCAAAACGCATTAAAATATCAGTTTCAATTTTATTAGATAATAAAATATTATTTTTATCAGCATTGATTGAAATTGATAGAATTTTTTTTAGATGAGACAAATTAAGAATGAATTTACTTGATACAGCTTGAAATTTAATTTTTGGATATTTTATTCTTAAATCATCAATAAATTTGACATCAATTGTTTTTTGGCCATGGATTTCCAATATCTGTATTTGTTTTTTGTCTATGTCAAAAAATAATTTTTTAGGGGAACCACCATGAATTACAGGAATAATACTTACAATGTCACCATCATGTACAATTGTATTTTTTCCATTAATTGCAGAAGAATCGGAACCATTAATGGCAATTAAGATATTTTCAACATCAAATTTAGAAGTGTTTTCAGGTTTTGTTTTTAATAATAATTGAAGTAATTCATTTACAGAAATATCAAATTTGTCAATTTGTAATTGATCAGAATTAAAAGATTTTTTGGCGCCACCGATTAATTTTATAGTAATCATATCTACAATTTAGATTTTAGAATTATTAATTAATTATTCAGTTTTTTCTTCAACAGGTTTAGTTTTAGGGACAATGGTCTCAACTTCATCATTTGTTAGAGTGATTTCTTCAACTGTTTCAGAAGTTTCTTCAGATTCAGTAACATCTAAGGTAGATTCTTGTTCTTCAGTATTTGATGAATCATAACTACTTCTATCCTGTTTGAATTTTTCTTCACGAATTTCTTTTTTGATAAATCTTGTAATGTAACCAGCAACCTTATTTTTTAGACCTTTAGAACGGACAATGGAAACTTGGTTTAAGGCTTTTTTATTTTCAACAAAGTCTTCACCGAATTTAGATTTATGATCAGCCAATACTTCAAATGACAGACGCTTTATCCTATCCACGAACGAATTAACAAAGGGGGTATTTTATACCTATATTCCAAGAAAACGTTTTGTATTTTCTTCTAGCAAGGACGACATATCATCAAATGTTTTTTCAAGAATTTTTGAGGCACTGAAAATGACACTGGGAATAAAGCTAATCTGTGCATATTTCATTTCAAAACATCGAGAAAATCTGACAGGCCCATCAGTCTCAACAAGTATTTTTGACTCATCTGCTTTAGATAATAAAGTCTGTTTATCATTAGCATAAATCATTACAGGGCCAAAAGATACAAAGAAACCCATATCCATTGCTTTCTGAAGTTGTTTTTTACTTCCATCAAACCAATGCAACAAAGCATGTTGTGTATCATATGAAGTCATAATTTCAAAAACATCATCAAGACTTTTTCTAGAATGAATGGATACAGGTTTATGAAATTTTTCAGCTGATGAAAGTAATGATTCAAAAACTTGAATTTGTCTTTTAGTATCATCGTTATTTTTACAATAAGTAGGATCTAATCCAATTTCACCAATTCCTGAAATATTATTTTGGTTTAATTCTATTAAATTAGTAATTTTTTCAAGATCATCATTTGCACATTCAGGATGAATTCCAATAAAAGGTAAAACAAGATTACTTTTTTTGGATAATGATAAAGTTGCTAAAGAATTTTCAACATTCATAGAAACACAACATGCTTTAAGTTTAAGAAATTCCATTTGAGCTAATATAAAATTAATTTCAGAAAAATATACAGGATCAGATAAATGAATATGAGAATCAAAAGACCAAGACATTTTCTAATTAATTCTCAATATAGTCTGTATAAATCGATTCCTTAGTGATATTTTTTCACTCATTAGGTTTTTTCACAAAAAACTAAAACAAATGTTATGAAATCATCAGAGCTAGGGCTATCTGCAATGTATAGGATCTTAAAAAAAGCAGGGGCAGAAAGAGTCAGTGATGAATCAGCAGATGAATTACGAAGAGTAATAGAAGATGTTGCAGACAATATTGCAAAAAATGCAGTAGATATGGCATCACATGCAGGTAGAAAAACAATCAAAGGAGAAGATGTAAAATTAGCTTCAAAATCATTTAACAAATTCTAATCTAAAGAGTTTAATTGTTCATTTCGTGTTTTTCAAAACGGTACTCTGGCAGAACGGTTATGCGTGAGCCTGCAAAGCTTATACAAGGGGGTTCGACTCCCTCGGGTACCTTTTATTTTACAATTACCTGAGCGAACATCCAAGGGTGTAATGTGCAAAAGTAATCGTATGTACCAATTTCATCAAAAGATAATGTGTAGGACTGATACGGATCTAAATGACCACTATCAAAAAGTCCACTAGGTTCAGGATAAAATCCAGAAGTTACACTATGAAAAGATGAATCTTCATTTAACCATGTAACAGATTTTCCTTTTTCAACAACAATGTTGGATGGGATATAGCAAATATCCTCAATATCACATCCTGGGCGGGATACTTTCATAGGTATTACAACATCAGGTGGAATGAGGAAATCATTTTGCAAATTAATTTCTTCAGGGTTTGTTTCGTCAGGGTTTGATATTTCAAAAATTATACCTTCTGCTGTTAACCCAATAATTGAAATAGATACGCCCAAAATTATTGCTATTATGATTATTTTTTTTATCAATTCATTTTACATCCATTAGTAAGTTATTACACAATTACCTAATTCTCTAAATATATAATACATTACAAAAACTATGTCACAAAATCCAAATGGTCTATTAGAATACATACCAGGATCACAGGCTCTATTAGTACAAAAAAATTCTAGTCCACCTCTAGAAGGATTTGCAGAAAATATTAGAGAAAACATTCAGGAATACGCTGAAGATTCAAAAAGTGAAGTAGAAAAAGGCAATAATTTTCTTCAATGGATTTTAACAAGAGTTTTTGAGGCTACAGAAGATGATGCAGCGGATGCAATTGTAGATGGAGCAAATGATCTAGGAATTGATGCATATTTACCAGTAGATTTTTCAGATAATACAGTTAGATTATTTCAATCAAAATATGGTACATCACATTCACTTGAAGCAATTGCAAAATTCAAAGAGGATGCAAAGAGATTACTCACAAAAGATATAACAAAAATGAGACCAGAATTAGCTCAGCTTGTTACAAAAATTAAAGAAAAAAATTTGAAAATAAAATGCTGTTATGTTACAAATCAAAAAGTCGATTATGAAGATGAATTAGTAGAAATCATAGATGAAGAAAAAATAATTCAAAGGTTGTGGGATAGAATAAAAAAACCAGCAGCAGGTAAAAAATCATCTATTAAACTTGAAAGAATGCTTAGACATGAAAATACTATTTTAGGGATTTTAAAACTACGTGAATTAACAGACTTTGTAAGTAAAAACAGAGACTATGTCTTTGAATCAAACATTAGACAATGGATGCAATTTAAAACTACAGTTAACAAAGGATTAAGAGACACTCTACAAACAAATCCAGGAAAATTCTTTTTTTATAATAATGGAATTACAATAGTAGTTAGTGATTTTACAGAACTAGGAGAAAATATGATTGAGCTTTTTGCGCCACAAATTGTTAACGGTGCACAAACATCAAATTCAATTTTAGATCATTCAAAGAGAACAAAAAATATGGACGGATCGATGACAGTAACCATAATCAAAGCAGATGATGAACAAGAACAAAACAATATTACAAAATATAGAAATTCACAAAATTCAGTTAGAGGAAAAGATTTAGTTTCGTTAATGGATTTTCACAAATCAATTAAATCACAATTAAAAAATTGTGGATATTTTTATGAAATTCAAGCAGGTTCATTTGATACAAAATCAAAATCCAAACAATTAGAATACAATGGAGATGCAGCTTACAATAATTATTTACCAGATAATCATAAAAAAGTCATTGTTGCCAAAGATGCAATTCAATCATTAGTTGCAGGTATTGAACAGAGACCAACTGAGTCATACAGTTCTCCATCCCAGTTTCTTCCACGAGGAAGTAAGTATGATCAAATTTTTAATGAAAATCTTAAAGATGATTACAGGATTATACTTTATCCATATCTGGTAAAAGAATTTGCAAAAAAATCATTGAAATACGGAAAACAAGGAGGACATAAAACAAAAAGATATGCGACATTATTCTTTGTAGCAGTTTATTTCAGAATACTACATAAGAAAATTTTAGAATCTAAAGGAGATTTTAAATCAGATATAAGAAAATTAGAACCAATATTTCATAGTTTTAAATTAAATAACAGAATTTTAAAAATTACAGATGTAATTGTGACAAAGTTTCTAGACGATACTGTAGTGGATGATGAAATTGAATTAGCTAATACAAAACATAATTTTTTCTCCCAACATGTTTGGAATGATTCAATGCTTCGAGTAATAGATAAGAAAATTAAACAAGAAGAAGACGAAATTATGGCTCTAAAAAAGATAGCAAATAGTTTATTTTAATTGAAAAGGCAGTAGTCTAACCAAGTAAAAATCTTGCAGGAGGTTTACATTGGTTAAACTAGCTACCTGATTTCATCAGAAATAAGTATTATTTAACATAATTTTCTTAATTAGGATTAATCTAGCATGTTTTTTATATCGATAAAAAATACAAAAAAATATCTTGGGATCAAAAGAAAAATGCACAATTTGTAACGAAAAAATTCAACTTCGATACAATCCAATGGAAGAGTGGGGCATCAAAGGTGTAATGTGTGGAAAATGTTATTCAAAACAAGTTCACGAGCATTATCCTGGAGATCATATTAGAGTGAACAAAGATTTAGATTAATTTTATTCTGTTTTTGAGTATTTATTGACAGTAAAACAATTCCAAGCTAGAGGATCGTCTTTTACATCTTTTTCCTCTAAAAATTTAATATCTGTAATTGTTTTTTTCCTTTTTAAAAGATTGACTTGGAAACTTGAAAAAATCTTACAACTACAATCATTAAACAAACAAACATCATCATCACCTTCATCATGATCTTGAGCTTCATGACCACAAGTACACAAATCACTTTTTTTTGCATCACTTAGAGATTTTTTTGTGTATACTCCTAATCGAAGATATGCTTCACCACCATGTCCTGCTTTAAATCTCTCATAATGTTCAGATTTTGGCAATATTTTAAAAAAAGCTAAATTAGTGTCAGGTTTTTGGGAATCAGAACCCATTATGAACCAATAATCATTTTTCATCTCTACAAATCTAATTTTAATTGAAGGATCTACCCACCAATGAATTGAATCATGCCACAGTGAAGCAGATTGTTTTCTATCAGTAATTAATGGAACAACATTCATTCTAAGATCATAATATCGATATGCAACACCTACAAAGTCATCAAACCACGGAATTGGGGATTGGGATGACATTGTACCAAAATATAGTTGAAGCTTATTTATCTGATCTGAATTTATGGTTATACCCTTATATCTGAGTTTTAGGATACAGACTTCATGGTAACTTATAGAACTAGCATGCAAATTGTTGCAGATCTATTGACTGTTACCCAATTATCAGGTCAAGAAGGTATCAAAACTACATCTCTTCTAACAAAGGCAAATTTATCACATTCAAGATTATCTAAATTTTTAGATAATTTGACAGGAGCAGGTCTGATAAACAAAATTGAATATGATGGAAAAAATACTTTTGTCATTACTTCTAAAGGAAGACAATATTTAGATTCATACGTTAATTTTTCAAGTATTGCAGAATCATTTGGACTAGAACTTTAATTCTATTTCTTTTTAGATCGTTTTCTGTTGGCATTAGCTTTTTGTTTTTCCTTTTTATCTTTGTAACCACTATAGAACAAAATAACGATAATGCCCCCTATAGAACCATAAAATAATGGAAGGAGAGGCGGATCACGTATTTCTCCAGTCGTTGGAGAAACAAAAGCAATTGGAATTCCCACGACCATAAAAATCAAAATAATTGTAAGATACTTGTCCATACATTACCCATTTTACAAAACCATATATCTTTTTGATTCTAGAGAATAGAATAGAAAAAAGATGGCAAAATTACTAGAAATGATAGGATTAGTACTTGTATCAATTATGATTTTAGGATTTGTTGGGGCATTAGATACTCTGATACCACTTGGTATTGAAAATGGATTAACACCGCTCTTTTGGGGATGTGCAGGTGGAACTCTTATCATAATATTGTATAGAAAAAGGAAAAGGAAACAAGCCGGACTAGAATAGAAATAATTTGACAAAAAATTATCTGGGGTGAATTATTTATGAACCGACAGATCTATTAAGGAGCATTTTAAAAAAGTAAAAGGGATTATGACAGAACAAACAAAACAATGGTGGATAGGTTTAGGTAAAGAGTTAGAAACAGATATTGAAACCTTAGATGAATAATAAAATAGTTTTTCCTAATTAATTTAAAAATTTGATATAATATGAAAGAGCCTTGAACGGGATCTGAACCCGCGACCTACTGATTACGAATCAGGTGCTCTACCAGGCTGAGCTACCAAGGCACGATTAGAGAAATCCATCAGAGTTAATAAAAAGCCTTTCCGACTCTGGGTAATTGAAAAAAACAATTTCAGGTATTAGAGGGATATTTGGCAAAGATCTCAATCTAAAAGACATAATTGAATTTTCTAATAATTTTTCATCATTAATTAAATCACAAAAATGCGTAGTTGGGAGGGATACAAGACCTTCAGGAAAAATGATTCAAGAAACAATTAGTGCTGTTCTAATGAAAAACGGAATAGATGTTTTTGATTTAGGAATGGTACCAACGCCAGTAGTTTTTAGAGAATCAAGAAAATATGGTGCAGGTATTGTGATTTCATCTTCACATAATCCAATAGAATGGAATGGGATGAAATTCATTTTGGATGGAAGAGGGATTAATGAAAAAGAACTTCCTAAAATAATAAATCATCAAGAAATTTTAAAGTCAAAAATAGGCAATATAAAGAAAATAAAATCAACATACATCGAAGATGCAAGAAAAATTATAGGTAATATAGAGAATTCCCCTAAAATTGCAGTAGATATCGGAGGTGGTGCAGCAAAGAATTTTGCAGTAGATTTATTAAAAAATATTGGATGTGATGTTGAAGTCATAAATCAAGAACTGGCAAGTAGTTCAAGAGGTCCAGATCCTACATCAGATGAATTAATTCAATTAAGTAACATATCAAAGAATAAAGAAATTGGATTTGCATTTGATCTAGATGGAGATCGCTTAGTAGTTGTTAAAAAAGGAAAAAAACAAACCCCAGATGTAACATTAGGTTTAGGAATTGCAAAATCATTAGAACTAGGATACAAAAAATTTGTCTTAAGTATCGACACAAGTGTATCAATTGAAAAATTCATCAAAGAGAAAGGAGGAACAGTCGTAAGATCAAAAGTAGGAGAAGCAAATGTAATTGAGGAAATGTTAAAAAATAATTCTCAAGCTGGGGGAGAAGGAAGTAGTGCAGGATTTATTTTACCAGAATTTAATTATTGTAGAGAAGGTATTCTTACAAGCGGTTTAATATCATCCATGTTAAAAAATTCAAAATTTTCTGAAATTTTAAACTATATGGAAAATTATTTTCAAATTAGAGAAAAAATTGAAGTTAATTCAAATTATCATGACAAAATTATTGAAAATATAAAAAATGATTTGATGAAAAAATATTCAGAAGTAGATACACGTGATGGAATTAAAGCAATCATAGATGAAAATTCATGGATTTTAATTAGAAAATCAAATACAGAGGATATCATTAGAATTTCTGGAGAATCAAACAATAAAGAAAAATGTAAAAAGATAATCAATAATACAACAGAAATGGTAAAAGAATATTATGACAAAGTTAAGTGAAAATGAAATAATCAGTATTTTTCAAACAAAATTAGGAAATAAAAAATTTATTTCAGAGGATGTGGAAGTATTTTCCTTAGGCAAAATAAAGATCATAGCAAAAACAGACACAATGGTGCAAAGTACGGATATTCCACAAAAAATGAAATTATTAGATGCAGCACGAAAAAGTGTAATTGCATGTGTAAGTGATTTTGCATCCAAAGGAGTCAAACCTAGATATGGAATTATTTCAATAAATTTACCTAAAACAATTTCAAAAAAAGAAATAGACAGCATTGCAAATGGATTTAAGAAAGCATGTAAAGAATATGAAATTTCAATAATTGGTGGAGATACAAATGAAGGTAAAGAAATTGTGTTCAACGTTTGTATTTTTGGAAAATCAAACAAAATTGTTACTAGAAAAGGATCCAATAAAGGAGATTTGATATTTACAACAGGACCATTTGGTTATACGTCAGTAGGATTAGACATACTGTTGAATAACAGTAAAAAAAGAAGTTATTTAATAAAAAAATCTCTTAAATCAGTAACAAGTCCAAAACCACGACTTGATTATGGTTTAAAAAATAAAAAATATTTTACATCAGCAATGGATTCAAGTGATGGATTATCCACTACTTTAAATGAAATGTCAAAACAAAGTAAAAAGAAATTTGTCATAAATAAAATACCACTAAACAAAGATTTAGAAATTTATATAAAAAAATACAATTTGAATTTAAATTCAATAGTATTTCATGGAGGTGAAGAGTATGAATTTGTGTTCACCATACCCCCAAAACATAAAAAAAGAATAATTGAAAACTCAAAATTATTGAAAACCCCAATTATTGAAATTGGTTATGTAACATCAGGTAAAGGGGTATATCTAAAGAAGAATGAAGAAACAACCATACTCAAAGATTTAGGATGGAAACATTTTAAATAATTATTCACCGTAAGAAATTTCTCTTTCAACGTTATTTACAATATTAATAATTGATTCAGCAGGTAAAATCGAAACACATTCTTTTATCCACATATTATCAAGGTATAACAAGCGTTTCATATCAGCTTCTAAAAGTTCATCAGGGTTTGAAGTAGGATAAAGTGTATGAATTTTGTATCCTTCATTTGCAATTTCTTGACATTTTTTTTCTAATGGTGATAAAATTACATTATTGATCGGTATAACAGATTGTATCAATACAGAACCTAACAATGCAACCGCAACCGCAACTACAATTGCTAACAAAATAATGGAAGCCATCAAGAAATATTCAATAAATTATAGTATATGAATAATGAAGAATTTTATGCCAAGTGACCAAATCAAAACAATTTAACGAAATCAATGTTTTTTAAACCCTTTAAGATCTGGTAAGCATTGTCCGAAACTGAAGTAGAAGCACCAGTTGAAACAACTGAGGCAGTAGTCGAAGAAGAAACAACTGAGGCAGTAGTCGAGACAAAAAATCAACCAGAAACCAAAAAAGAAGGCCCAGAAAAATGGGGAATTGCTCATATTTACAGTAGTTATAATAATACAATTATCCACATGACAGATCTTACTGGTGGTGAAACAGTTGCCATCAGTTCTGGTGGAATTCATGTTAATGCAGATAGATACGAATCATCACCATTTGCTGCAATGAAAGCTGCAAATGCAGTTGTTGAAGCTACAAGAACTAAAGGATTCACAGGCTTTCACATAAGAGTTCGTGCAGTAGGGGGAGTTGGTTCAAGAGTTCCAGGCCCAGGTGCACAAGCAGCAATCAGAGCATTAGCAAGAGGCGGATTTAAAATTGGAAGAATTGATGATGTAACACCAATTCCTCATGACACCACCAGAAAGAAAGGTGGAAAAAGAGGAAGAAGAGTTTAGGTAACAGAGTTTACTTTTACATTACAACCTCGAGCAACAAAAAAATCACTCATAAATTTAGTAAATTTTCCTGCTTCATCATTGAATTGATATTTTGCTAGTATGTCAGAAAATTTTTCAGATATACTTGCTTGAAAATTAGATTTAAATTCTAATTTAAAAAATGTCCAACCAAATTTTGAAGATGGTTCACTAACAGAATAACTTGCATAACAATTCAAAAGACTCTCCATATGGGAAAGATGTTTTTTTATACAAAGTAAATCATCCAGATAATTTTTTGTTCCAATTTCTAAAGTAATACTCATTCTACATCATCATTGTCAGATTTATTGCTAAGTTTATCAGTTAAAGAAACAAATTTTCCATCTTGTTGAATGTTAATTTTTGTATCCATTTTTACATTTAATCCAATTGAACGAAATAGTCCCAATAGTTTGCCACCATCAAGCACTTCAGTGATTTCACCGGTTTTAATTAATTCATATAATTTATCAATTATCATTTTAGTTTCATTTGGAAATTGAGATTCAGCATTTGTTAAAACCTCTAATCCTCTAAACCCTAATTGTTTTATCAATGACTCACGAGGATTGACAGTTTTTTCTTCAGTTGTTTTTGGTTTTTCATCAACAGTTTCTCTAGAAGAAATATTTTTTTGCATTTCAGCTAAACGTTTTGCCTGTAATCTTTGAAGTTCAGAATCATCGTCACTCAACCTTTAATCACTCCTATAGGAACCAATTTTGCAACTTTAGTAGCAATTCCCAAATTATGAGATACATTAACTACTGAATCAACATCTTTGTAAGCTTCAGGAGTTTCTTCCACAACACCATCACGCGTAAGTGCTTTGATAAATATGCCCTTATCATTAAGAGATTTTTTCACATTCTCTTCTGTAAAATTTCTCCTAGCCTTTGATCTTGACATAGTTCTTCCCGCACCATGTGCAGTAGAGCCAAAACTCAGATCCATAGAATTGGATTTTCCTAATAAAATCCAACTTGAAGTTCCCATTGAACCAGGAACTAACACAGGTTGTCCTAAATCTCTGTATTTAGAAGGAATTTCAGCACGATTTGAAGGGAATGCTCGTGTTGCACCTTTTCTATGAACAACTAATTTTCTTTCCTCACCATCAACTTTGTGCTTTTCTACTTTTGCAATATTATGCGCAACATCATAAACTAAATTCATATCTAAATCAGATTCGGTTTGATCAAATACGCGTTCAAATGATTTCCGAGTCCAATGAGTAATCATTTGTCTATTACTCCATGCAAAATTTAATGCGGCAAACATTGCTTTTCTATACGACTCACCCTCTTCAGAATTATTTGGTACACAAGCAAGTTCTCGGTCAGGCAAATTAATATTATATTTTTCCATAGCTTGTTCTGCAACTCGAAGATAATCACTACAAACTTGATGACCGAATCCTCTAGAACCACAATGAATTAAAACTGTAATTGTACCTTCTTTAATTCCCATTCTATTTGCTGCTTCCTCATCATGTATTTCTGCAACCTTTTGAATTTCAAGAAAATGATTTCCAGAACCAAGACTTCCTAGTTGAGGGGCTCCTCTTTTTCTTGCCTTATCAGAAACTTTGTTTGGATCAGCATTTGGTATTTTACCACTTTCTTCACAAACATCAGAATCATTTGGGGAACCATAACCATGTTCAATAGCCCAATTAACACCGTTGACTAAAACTTCATCAAGTTCTGAATTTGTTAAACGAACTGCACCTTTAGAACCAACACCAGAGGGAATAGAACTGAATAAATCATTCACTAGATCTTTTAATTTTGAACGAACTGTTTGTTCATTTAAATTTGAACGAAGTAATCTTACTCCACAATTGATATCGTATCCAACACCGCCAGGACTAATCATTCCTTCTTCAGCATCCATAGCTGCAACTCCACCTACCGGAAATCCATATCCTTCATGACCATCAGGTAAAACAACACTATGGCTAACAATTCCAGGAATTGAGGCAACATTTCGAGCCTGCATAATAGTCCTATCAGATAGCATTTTTTGGAGTAATGCCTCATTTGCATAAATTCTAACAGGAACTTTCATTCCAAGATTTGAATCAGCATCAATTTGATAATGATTCTCTCCAATTTTCTTTGGATTTGCTGAGGACATAAGTATCGGTAGAATTTTCTTTCAATCCAATTTAAATCATCATAAGTATTCTAAGAATAATTTTAAATCAATCAGAATTCAAATTAGATTATGTTAGAAAAAACAACAATTACACAAAAAGCAAATCAATTACTTGCAGAATTAAGAGCAAATCCAGATTGGGCAATAGATGAGAAAAATTTCAAACAAGGTTATTTGAAAGCATTAGAGTGGGTATTATCAGATACAGGAATTAAACAAAAATGAATAGATGAAATCAATCGTATAATGATCGCAAAAATACATAAAAAATAAGTAGATTTATTTTCTAATATACAAATACCAAGTTATTGGCAATTTTACCTATTGATAATGGTCGTTACGGGACCAAAGAAATGATGGAAATTTTTAGTGAACAAAAGAAAGTTGATTATCAATTAGAAATTGAAGGTGCTGCTGCAATTTCTCAAAGTGAAATAGGAATTATTTCAAAAACAATAGGTAAAGAAATTCACAGAGCTGCAATGTCAGGTAAAATTACTGCAAAAAGAATTAAACAATTAGAAGCAAAAAGTGATCATGATACAGCAGCATTAGTAGAATCACTAAGTGAGAAATGTTCTAAAAATGCAAGACCATGGATTCACTATGGACTCACAAGTAATGATTTAGTTGATACAAGTAATTCCATGCAAATGAGAGATGCATTACAAATTATTGAACCAAAAGTTGCAAAAATGGCATCAATTCTTGCAAAAAAATCTGTAAAGTATGCAAAGATACCAGCAGTAGGTAGAACTCATGGACAACATGCAAGCATCATTTCATTTGGATTAAAATTTGCTAATTGGGCAGCAGAAATGGCAAAACATGTAGAACGTATTGAAGAAATTAAAAAAAGAATTTTAATTTGTAAAACATTAGGAGTTGTTGGAACTGGTTCTCTAATGGGTGCAAAGTCATTAGAAGTGCAACGAAGAGCCGCAAAGAGATTAAAATTATTCCCAGCAGAAGTAACAACACAAGTTGTACCTAGAGAAAGATATGCAGAATATGTATTTGAATTAGCATTAATTGGTGCAACATTAGAAAAAATTGCAATAGAAATTAGAAATTTACAGAGAACCGAAATAGGAGAGGTAGCTGAACAATTCAAAAAAGGTCAAATGGGAAGCAGTGCAGTTCCTGTTAAAAGAAATCCAATAAAGAGTGAACGAGTATCGTCATTATCAAAATTAGTGAGAAGTCAAGTTGCATTATCTTTTGAAAATATTCCATTATGGCATGAACGTGATCTTTCAAATTCAGCTAATGAAAGATTTGTGATTCCAACTGTGTCCATCTTAGTTGATGAAATGTTAGAAACAATGACTAGAATTATTTCTAATTTGATGGTAAATGAAAAGAGAATTGTAGACAATCTATACATTACAAAAGGACAAATTTTTGCAGAATTTGTTTTAGAAGCACTAATCAAAAAAGGAATTCCAAGATTTGTAGCATATAGAGATGTACAAAGAGTTGCATTTGAGGCAAATGACAAAGGAATGTTGTACAAAGATGCAATTAAAAATGATAAAGCATTCTCTTCAAAATTAACAAATAATGAAATCGATGCAATTTTTTCGCCAGAAAAACATCTTGGAGCATCACCAAAGATCATCAGTAATGTAGAAAAATCAGTTCAAAAAACCATTAAAAAATTCATCTAGTTTTCATTAAAGATTTATGAATTTTAGAACCATATTGTAATGCTTTTTTTCTTTTACTACAAGAAATTTCAGGAACACCTACAGCACCAGCTAATTTACGTATGATATGCTTACGATATAGATCATCAGAACTATGAATTTTTTCAGTAATAGGAATAGTTTTGGCATATTCAATAAATTTAGCAGATAGTAGTGGTTGTAGAATTTGTACATCAAACTCTGAAGCAACAACATTTACAGATTTCATCATTTTTAATTCATTTTCTAATTTTGAATCCATTACTTCATTAATTTTGGTTTGACCACCGATAAAGGCTTCACGATATGCATTATATCCACAAAATAATTCATCAATACCATTACCAGTAATAACAACATTAAGATTCAAACTTTTTGCAAGTTTTGAAACATAATGGAAAGCAATACAATTTTCATTCCAAGATAAATTATCAGTATCAATTACTTTATGTATATTTGAAGTAATTTCAGGAAATGTTTCAGGATCAATTTCTAAAACATAGTGAGAATAATTCAAGTGTTCATTAACTTCTTTAGAAAATAGAATATCATGTGATTCTGAAAAACCTATAGTTAGTAAAACAACATCAAATCCCATATCAGTACATATTTTTGAAACTAATGTACTATCTACACCACCAGAAAAAGCAATGCCTATTTTCTTTTTTGGAACAACATCAGAAATAGAATTTTTTATATTTTCTAGCAATGTTTGGTTGATTAAATCCATGAACTCACATTAAATCATAGAATTAATTTTACATATATTTCCATGAACTATGTGTGGATAGGGAAAATAGTCATAAACATCATAATAATGAAACATTTTACGGAGAAATAATGGAGCCTGGAGATATTTTTAAAAAAAGGAATTTATCAAAAGTTAATTTTGATTATGAAGAATTAATTGGAAGGAATTTATCAAATACTAATTTGAAAGGAGTTAATCTTAAAAATAGAGACATACACAATGCAGATTTGAGTGGGGCAGATTTGAGTGGGGCAGATTTGAGCAATACCATATTATTTAATGTAAAACTAAGAGGAGCCAATTTACAAAATACAAATCTTGAAAATGCAAAACTTTGGGATACAGACTTGTATGGGGTAGATCTTACAAATGCAAATATCAGTGGAGCAGATTTATTTTATGCAGATTTAAGAAATGCAGATTTAAGAAATACTAATCTAAGTGGAGTAAATTTAAGACATGCAAATTTCGAAGGTGCAACTTTTATGTCGATAGATTTTACAAATACAAATTATGATCTAGATACATTAGAAACTATTTCAAAAGATATTAAATTAATTTTAGAAATGCAGGGCAATCTTTGGTAAAAATAGAATTTATCAATCTTTTAATTCAACAATATCAATAAACCAATATGATGAAATTATCAGAATCAAGCATAGAAGAGAAATTAAAAAACTTGCCAGGATGGAGCATTAAAAAGGATAAGTTACACAAAGAATTTCAATTTAATGATTTCAATCAAGCATTTGGTTTTATGACTAGAGCTGCTATGGAAATTGAAAAAATGAATCATCATCCAGAATGGTTTAATGTGTATAATAGAATCACAGTAGAATTAACAACTCATGATGCAGGTGGCATTACAGATAACGATGTAAATCTTGCCAGAATTTTAAATTCTTTAATTTAACGATAAAAAAATAGTACTCAGGCATGTCATTACAGAATTTATATTATATCCATAGGCAAAAAACTTCACATGGCTACAAGTCCTACAATTTTAGATTCAGATTTCAAATACATCGATAAAAAGGGAAATTTGCTTAAAACAAGAACAGAATTAACAGTAGCACAAATGCTCACATTTTTAGAAAATGAATACGAATACAGCTATGAAATGACACTAAAAAATGGAGAAAAAGTAAAAATTGATTTTAAAACTGCTAAAGGATTTATCGAAGTAATAGACAATGATGCAGATATTGAAAAATACAAACAAATCAAAGAAGATTTTCCTGAAGAAAAAATAATGGCAATTGGACATGCAAAATATGTTGCACAAATTAAAGAATTGCAAGATATAGTATATTATGATAAAACACCACAAACAGGTTCAATATTTTTAGAAGATGCATCATTTTCATTTGATTATGCACATATACTTCCATTAGTTGAAAAATGTTCAATCCTACACGGACACACTTCATCTGTAATGGTAGAACTTGTTGGTCAAATGAAAAATAATTTATTAGTTGATTTTGGAATAGCTAAAAAAATCATCAAGGAAGTTATCAATGAATTTGATCACAAATTTTTCATCAATAGGAAATATCTAAAAAAAGAAGATGAGACTCATTATCAAATTAGCTTTGATGGACCAAAAGGAATGTTTGATTTACAAGTTCCAAAACATACAACATATCTCTTAGAAGGTGAAGCTACAGTTGAAAATCTTTCAAGTGAAATTATTAAATTATTAGCTCCTAAAATGCCTGAAAATGTTGAAGCAGTAGGAGTTTACATTTATGAAGGATACAACAAAGGTTCTCACATAATTTCCAATATTGAAAGGTAAAAAATGGAACCTAAAATATCAGAAAAAGCATGGAATCCAGAACTAGAAAAGAATATTCTCAAACAATGGGAAGAAAATAAAATTTATGAGTTTACACCTGAAGAAAATAATTTCACAATAGATACTCCACCACCATATCCATCAGGTAGGCCATGGCATATTGGTGCTGCAGCTCACTACTCACAAATAGATATGATAGCACGTACTGCAAGAATGGCTGGAAAAAATGTGTATTTTCCAATTGGAATTGATAGAAATGGATTACCAGTTGAACTCTATACTGAAAAAAAACATAAAATTAGAATGAGAGAAACAGAACGAGGAGAATTTCTAAACTTATGCAGAGATGCATTAGACGATTTGGAAGCAGAGATGATACTAATTATGAAAAATTTAGGAATTAGTGGAGATTTTGCAAATTACTATAGAACAGATTCAGAAGAATACAGAACATTAACACAATCAACATTCATTAAATTATGGAAAAAAGGAGAAGTCTATCTTGCAAATAGACCCAATAATTATGATTGGGTTTCAGGAACTACTATTGCAGATGCTGAAATAATTTATGATGATTTACAAACAAAACTTGTTTACATGAAATTTAAAATTAAAGATACAGATCAAGAGATAATTATTGCAAGTACACGACCAGAATTACTTTGTGCATGTAAAACAATCATTGTAAATCCTGAAGATGAAAGGTATTCAAAGTATATTGGTAAAAAAATAATTGTCCCCATAACAAATTCAGAAGTAGAGTTAAGAACACATCACTCAGCCAAAGAAGAATTTGGTTCAGGAGCAGTAATGGTTTGTAGTTATGGTGATCAAAATGATGTTGCGTTATTTAGAGAATTACAATTAGAAGAAATAGTTGCAATTGGATTAGACGGAAGAATGACTGATGTTGCAGGGGAATATGCAGGATTAAAACCAAAACAAGCAAGAACAAAAATTATTGAAGATTTAGAAACTGCTGGATTTGTTGAAAAAATTGAAGATATTGTTCACAGAACTCCAATTTCAGAAAGA
The DNA here is from genome assembly GCA_937897875.1 of uncultured Nitrosopumilaceae archaeon. GTDB lineage: Archaea > Thermoproteota > Nitrososphaeria > Nitrososphaerales > Nitrosopumilaceae > Nitrosopumilus. Next base: position 16,054 of record CALCPD010000087.1, on the reverse strand, counting down.
AGTAAAATTCCAATTGAAATTATTCCTATGGAAGAATATTATCTTAAACAAAAAGAAAAAATTGGAAAAATGAAGGAAGTTGGAAAAGAAATTACATTTCATCCTACCATGCATAAGCAAATTTTGATGAATTGGTTGGAATCCATCAATATTGATTGGCCAATTTCAAGAAGAAGATTTTATGGTACTGAAATCCCAATTTGGTATTGTAAAAATTGTTCAGAACCACACGTTCCAGAACCAGGAAAATATTATAGACCATGGAATGAAAAATGTCCAATTACTAATTGTACAAAATGTAAATCTACAGAGTTTATTGGTGAAGAAAGAACGTTTGACACATGGATGGATTCTAGTGTATCCCCATTATTCATTAGTAAATTTAACAGAGATGATGAATTCTTCAAGAAAGTATATCCTGTATCTATAAGACCGCAAGCAAAGGATATTGTGAGAACATGGTTGTATTACACATTATTGAGATGTGATGAATTAACTGGGGAAAAACCATGGTCTGAAGCTTGGGTCATGGGATATGGTTTAGATGAAAAAGGAATGAAAATGAGTAAAAGTAAAGGAAATGCAATAGATCCATTACCAGTAATTGAAAAATTAGGCGCAGATACTTTTAGATTTTGGAGTGCAAGTGAGATTAATCACGGATATGACTTTAGATGTAATGAACAAAAAATTGAATCAACAAAGAAATTTTTAAGTAAATTATGGAATGTGTCCAGATTTTTATCAAGTTTTCCAGTAATTGATTCAGGAATTCCAAATGCTTCAGATAAATGGATTTTATCAGAATTAGATAAATTAGTAAAAGAATGCAAAAAAGGTTATGAAGAATATAATTTCTTTATTCCTGCAATTGCAATAAGGGAATTTACATGGAATGTATTTGCCGCACATTATATTGAAATGGTTAAAGCAAGAGCATACGGTATTGATTTCTCAGATGAAGAAAGGGATGGTGCAATATTTACACTTCATAAAACATTGGCAACAATTTTAAAATTATTAGCTCCAATAACACCATTCATTACAGAACATCTTTGGAAAATACTGTATTCAAATGAAAGCATACATCAACAAAAACAAGTCAGTGTTGAAAATATAGAAGAACAAACAGATATCACTAAAGAAATATCAGAATTCAATTCCAAAGTTTGGAATGAAAAAAAATCTCAAAACTTGTCATTAAAAGATTCAATAAAAATTGAAATTCCAAAAATACTAGAACCATTTAAAAAAGATTTGAAATCAATGCATAATTTATTGGATTAAATATTATTGTAAGTTAAATTGGCACTAGAAAATTATGAGATTAATATTATAATAGCTGAAAAAGATTTTTTTAACATTGACTACCGAATATGAAAGTTTCATAGAAGAATTAAAAATTCAATGTCCAGAATTACCAAAGGATGAACTAAAGGATGTAACAAACAATTCAGGATTATCAACATTAGAAGACTTTACAAAGGCTGAATTTGTTAATTTTGAGGCTAAAAGAGAGGATCTTTACAAATTAAGTATGGATATTGAAGCATATGCAGTAAAAAATTATGTTCCACTACTAGCTACATTTGAAACTGAAGCATTATACAAATATGTGCAAAAACGATATACAGAAATTTTGAAAAAAATCCCTCATGCATGGGTAATAGGAGGTTTTGACGACCCATTTTTGATTCCACCAGACTCAGTTCCAGCTACAGCAGAAATTCTAAGTTGTCTAGATACTAACATTGAAAAAATGTGGATTGTAGTTACAAAAGGAGAGAACGGACCATTCGGTTTAGTTGCAGAAGACCTGGGTAATGACAAATTTAGAGGGTTCTTTACAACGGATTCAAAAATAATTGAAAAAGTTATAAAAATTATTAATGATGTAATGCGTATTGACATTAATTTTTCTAAATAATAATTTTAAATAAAAAAATTTTATTTTAATAATTATAAAAATAAAAATTAGTTATGTCTTGGGGTTGCATTACCAGTTACTTTAACAATTTGTGGATCTGCACACACTTTTTCAATATGTCTTATTCCCATCAAACCTGAAAAGATAACTCCATCTCCCCACTTGTTTGTAGAAATTTCTATTGGGAATTTATCTCTAGCTTCCTCTTGTTTTATGTGAAGGTCTACACCTTTTTCATATGATACATCAAGATGAACATGAGGTATATCTGGACCAACATATTTTTTCAAATTTATCTCAAACAACATAACTCGAATTAAGAGTTCAGTGTCAATTTTTGGATGAACATTTTTGATTTGTTCAAAGAACTGCTCAAAATATGGTGCTATAGAGCCTGTTGTAGTTTGTTCTGTCATGTAAAAATTTAGGTTTCATGATATTTAATTAGTAACAAACTAACAATCTAGTGCCAATTAGTCATTAATGAAATAAAATTTTGTAATAATGGAATTTTAATTTTTTAGAGTATTTGTAAGATTAACAAAATATTTGTGAAGTGAAATATCGCTAGTTAGTTCTGGATGAAAAGCAACTCCAATTACATTATTTTTTTTAACAGCAATAATTTTTTCATTAAACTTTGATAAAACTTCTACATCAGAACCTACATCTGAAATTGATGGAGCTCTAATGAAAACTCCATTAAATGTAGGAATACCAATAGAGTTTAAAGAAATATCAGATTCAAATGATTCCCGTTGACGTCCAAAAGAATTTCTTTCTAATTTTATATCAAGGATATCTAAAAGAGGTTGATCAATTTTTCCTACTACTTTATCTTGTGCGGTTTTAGATAACATTATCATTCCTGCACAAATTCCCAAAACAGGCATTCCTTGTTCAATTTTTTCTTTCAAAATCTTTAATGAACCATTAGCTACAGATAGTTGTCCAATAGTAGTACTTTCACCGCCAGGGATTACAAGACCATCCACTTTAGAAATTTCATCAGGGGTTTTAACACTAGTAACAGTTCCATCAATGTCTAATGCATCAATTGCAGCTTTTACAGATAAAATATTTTCAAGGACATCACCTTGTATTGATAAAACTCCAAAATTAAGACTCATGCTGAACCTCCACGATCTTGCATACGCAACTCTAATGTTTTAACATCTAAACCATGAATGGATTGTCTTTCATCAATCATTTTTTGTGCCTCTTTAACTTTATCAGATTCATTCCAAAAAGTAGTGGCCAAAACAATTGCATTAGCTCTTTGTTGTGCATCATCTGCACTAAAAATTCCAGACCCAACAAAGATACCATCACATCCAAGTGACATCAAATATGCTGCATCTGCTGGTGTTGCAATTCCACCAGCTGCAAAATTTACAACAGGTAATCTGCCAAGTTTTGCAGTTTGCTCTACAATATCGTATGATACTTTGAATTCTCTTGCCATACGTACTAAATCTTGATTGTCACCAGAATCATAAATTGATTTAATTGTTCTTAATTCGTCATTAACTTTTTTGATATGCGTAATAGCTTCTGCAACATTTCCAGTTCCAGGTTCACCTTTTGTTCTGATCATAGATGCACCCTCTTCAATTCGTCTCAAAGCTTCAGCCAAAGATCTTGCACCATTAACAACAGGTGTTGTAAGATCCCATTTCCAAATATGACGTAACTCATCAGCAGGAGTTAAAACTTCAGATTCATCTATCATGTCAACATCAGTTTCTTGTAAAACTAATGCTTCACTCACATGTCCAATTCTACATTTAGCCATTACAGGTATAGTAACAGAGTCCATAATTTCTTCAATAATTTTTATGCTTGCAGTTCGTGCAACACCACCAGCTTTTCTAACTTCAGATGGAAGTTTATCTAAAACCATTACAGAAACAGCACCAGCTTCTTGAGCAATTAATGCTTGTTCAACATTTGTAACATCCATTACAACACCATTCTTTTGCATATGAGCAAAACCACGCTTTAAGGTACTGGAACCACGTATAGTGTCAAGGGAGTCTAATTTTTCAGAAATAATTCCTTTAGCATTAACACGTTCACCAGATAGAGGTAACATACTCTAATTTTTCCCCAAGCCTATTTGTACCTATTCACTAATTTCAGACATTATTTTATCCAATTCAGATTCAACCATGGTGATTATGGGTGGAATAAAATCAGAGGTTGCAGAAGATTCTGGCCAATGAATTTGATTAACACGTCCATTGAGTGTAATTTTAACTGAAGATTTTTGGTAATCAGTTACATTTTCTAAAACAGAAATTGAATTAGGCTCTATAGCAATAAAACCAGTTTCCTTTATCAAAGCTTTAATTTTATTTAATTTTTTTTCATTAATTTTTGATTTGATATCAGGTTGAGGATATCCTTTTTCAGTTAAAGTATATTTTATTTCTCCATCATTTTCGATTAAAAGAATTTCAGTTTTTTGTGAACCAGTTCTCTCAGCAATTCCATTAGATATTTTTTTTAATTGATGTTTAGTATATTCAATTTCAAGTTTATCAAAAGAATTTGCTGCAGATGTTGGAATTTCATTTTTTGTTATTAATGGAACTGCAAGTAATAATGCAGCAATTACAGGAATTGCTCCTAATAGAAAGTAGATTGGTTTGGCCATATCGCTTTACAATAGAAGATTAGTGATTATTGCAAATAAATCTTGGTTAAAGTAAGTTAAAATTCAAGCAAATAATTTTGATTCATGTGGGTTCGTAGCCTAGCCTGGTAGGGCGATGGTCTCCAAAACCATCGATCGTCGGTTCAAATCCGATCGGGCCCATTTTTTATATTATTTTTTATTTCTTAGTACATTTAATGCAGAACCATGTTTGAACCATTGAATTTGAGATTCATTATAAGAATGATTTAATAGAATTTCTTCTTTATTTCCATCATTATGAGTAATGATACAAGTAACTTGTTTTTGAGGTTCTAAATCATCTAAATTAATTAAACTGATTTTATCATCTTCAAGGATTTTTTCATAATCATTTGGTTCATGGAAAGTTAATGCTAAAACACCTTGTTTCTTCAAATTTGTTTCATGTATTCTGGCTAAACTTTTTGTAATCACTGCAACACATCCCAAATATCGAGGAGTCATAGCAGCATGTTCTCTACTGCTACCTTCACCATAATTATTATCTCCAATAATTATCCAATTCAATCCTTGTTGCTTATACTGTCTAGCAATTTTTGAAAAAGGTTCAATCTCATTATTTAAAATATTTTTCCCATTTCCAACTTGATCATTAAAAGCATTTACAGCTCCCAACAACATATTATCACTAAGATTATCCAAGTGACCTCTAAGAGACAACCATGCACCAGCAGGAGAAATATGATCAGTGGTACATTTTCCTTTTGCTTTAACCATTATTGGTAGTTCAACAAAGTCATCACCATTCCATTTAGTAAAAGGTTCTAAACGTTGAAGACGTTTACTGTTAGAATCAATTACAACTTCAATATTAGTAGAATCAGGAGGAGGAGCAACAAAAATTCCATCAGGTATCTTAAATCCTTCTTTAGGGACTTCAGGTGCAATTGATGGCGGTTGTAATTTGAATTTAGTTCCATCTGCAGCAATAAGATCATCTTTCATGGGATTAAAAGATAATTTTCCACCCAATGCTAATGCAATAATCATTTCAGGACTTCCTATAAAATTAAGAGTTGTTCTTTGACCATCATTTCGTCCTGGAAAATTTCTGTTAAAGGTTGTTACAATAGAATTTTTTTCATTTTTTTCTAATTCCGGTCTATTCCATTGTCCAATACATGGTCCGCATGCATTTGCCAATACAGTTGCACCAATTTCTTTTAGAGAGTCCATTTGACCATCTCTCTCAATTGTACCTCTAATTTGTTCAGAACCAGGAGTTACAAGTAGTGGAATTTTTGATTTGATTCCTTTAGATTTAGCTTGTTCAGCTAAGCTAGCTGCTCTAGACATGTCTTCATAAGATGAATTAGTGCAACTACCAATTAATGCAACAGAAATTGGATCCACATAATCATTAGATGTTACATCATCTGCAAGTTCAGAAATTGATCTTGCCAAATCGGGTGTATGAGGTCCAACAATATGAGGTTCTAAAGTAGACAAATTAATTTCAATTATTTTATCAAAGAATTTTTCAGGATTTGATTCAACTTCAGGATCTGCAACTAGTAATTCTTTATTTTGGTTTGCAAGCTCTGCAATTTCTTTTCTATTAGTATACTTGAGATAAGTTTCCATTCTTTCATCATAAGGAAATATAGAACAGGTTGCACCAATTTCAGCGCCCATATTTGTGATGGTAGCTTTTCCAGTGCAACTAATGGATTTGGTACCAGGACCAAAATATTCTACAATAGCATTAGTTCCACCAGAAACAGTTAGTTCTTCAGCAACTTTTAAAATAATATCTTTAGGTGCAGTCCATCCATCTAATTTACCAGTTAATTTTACACCAACTCTTTTTGGATAAAGTAATTCCCATGGCATACCAGCCATAGTTTCTGCAGCATCTAAACCTCCAACACCAATGGCAATCATTCCAAGACCACCTGCGTTTGGAGTATGTGAATCAGTTCCAATCATTAATCCACCAGGAAATGCATAATTTTCAAGAACTACTTGATGAATAATTCCTGCACCTGGTTTCCAAAATCCACAACCATATTTTGCACATGCTGATTGTAGAAATTTAAAAACTTCACTATTTTCATCTAATGAAACTTTCATGTCAACATCACCCTGTACTTCAGCACGGATTAGATGATCACAATGAACAGTTGTTGGTAGGGATGTTTGATTTAATTCGGCTTGCATAAATTGAAGCATAACCATTTGTCCAGTTACATCTTGTAATGCAACTCGATCAGGTTTAAGGAAAACATAGTCTTTTCCACCTGAAAAATTTTTTTCGTTAATTTCATTAAAATGACCAGATAGTATTTTTTCAGTAAGTGTTAATGGTCTATCCACAACATTTCTAAACTTTGCAATATTTTCTTTTAATTTCAAATAAACATTAGAAACAAGTTCAGGAGTTGTATCAATTTCCATAAAATAAAGAAAATTCTACCCGAATTTAATATTTACAATTTAAAAATTAAAAAAAATATGAAAATAGGCACATTAATTCTCAACAATTATAAGCCAAACCCAGCTTTATAATGCGTTGTCAATAAATTCAAAATTTTGTAAGGAGAAACCTCAATATGGTCAATAAAGGATTCCCAAAATTTGGAATGTCACAAGCAGGTTCATTTGTTGCTGCATTAAAAAATTATAATTTACCAGATTTCATCTTAGTCTTAATTGCTAAAGAATGTAAATCCGAATTACTTGAAAGAGGAAGAATTGACGATAGATTACAAAGTATGAATGATGATGCATTGCATTTATTGCACAAAGTCTTCGTAGATTGTGAAGAAGATGATGCAGGCAAATATGCACAATACAGATTTTTTGCATATGTATCAAGCATGTATCATAAATGTGAAGTATTAGTAAATGAAACCATACCAGGTGCATCAGGTAAAAATCATAAAATTTTAGTTGCAGTAAAAAATAATGGAATGTATATTTCAGTTGCACATAATAAAGCAACAGGCAATCCAGTTAATAAAAAAGAAACAAATCGATTTTATGATATGGTGGATGATATCAAAAAGGGAGATCATGGAACAATGTTAACTGATGCAGTTTATGGTTCATCAGTAGGTTTTAGAACAGATGCATTAGTAGAACTAAAAGATCTAAGTAAGTCCAGAGATAATGACCCGGAGAACAAACTAGATTTCAAAACAGCTAATTTTGAAAATAATATTTATTCAGTTACAAAATGTTAAAATTTTTAAAATTAATTTTTAAAGTTAGTAATATCCATTGTTAAAAACATAGGTTTACCTTCAGTGATTTGAAAATCTTCTCCATATTGTTGAAATTCTAATTGATCATAGAAATGTTTTGTCCAAACATCATGAACATCGTGAATGTATTTTTTATGACCTTTAATTCTCAACATTTCATGAACAATTTCATGTGAAACAGTTGTACAATTTTTCTCCGCTAAAAATAAATCATCATCAGATTCTTTTGGAGATTGCCAAAATATCATTCCAAAGTTTTCAGAATGGTAACCTTCACAAGTACAATCTGTCCAAAGAGGTTTAAAATGAGTCAAATAGAAATGATAGGTCTCATTACCACGTTGTTCATGATCACGAACAAGTGTATGAGTATCAAGTTTTTGAAAAATACTTCTAGGTTTTGTAATTAATTCATCACATTTAATTTCATAATCTATTCCAAAATTTTCTTTTATCCAATTTTTATAAAATTGTGCCATCTTTTTGACATATTCAAACTCAAACTTTCGTTTTTCAAGATCCTCTTCTTTTACAACAAAAATAAAATGCAGAATCATATTTAGAAAAAAGGGTGTTTATGTTTGGCCTTCAATACCCATAAGGGTAAGAGTAGAACGAATCTTTTCAATTTTTCTGATTTTCCAGGTAATTGTTTCTCGTAGTTTTTCAACGGTATCAGATTCAATCTTGGCCAAAATATCGTATGCACCAAAAGTTCCATGAACTTCTTTTACACCTTCTAAGCCCTTTAGTTGCCCAATAATAGCTTCTTCAGAACCTAGTTCACAGTTTATTAAAACATAAGCTGTTGCCATACAATAATAAGATAATTCTACTATATCAATAAAGCGATTAGATTAGCCTTGTGAAATTTTTAAAATTTCATCCCAAATATCTTTAGGAACAGGCATCACAGATAATCTTGAAATTCTAACAAGTTCCCATTCTTTGAATTTTTTATTATTTTTTATTTCAGTTAATGTTACTGGGCGTTTCAAAGTTTTTTTATATTTTACATCAACAACAATAAAACGTTCAACATCCTCTTTTGGATTGGAATATGGTTTTGAAGTAACCTGCATAATTCCAACTGCTTGTCTTTCATCACCAGTGTGATAAAATAAAATTAAATCACCAGATTTCATTTCTCTCATATGTTTCAATGCTAAATTATTATGAACACCATCCCAAACAGTGGTTTTTTCTTTTTTCAATTGTTCAAAATTATATCCTCTAGGTCCACTGGGTTCCTGTTTTGCTAACCAATAATTTACCATCACAAATTTTTGTTCTAACTAACGTTTAATGGTTTTTGAATGAATTTAATGTTCCCCGGTTCTGACTCGCAAAATTTCATTGGACATAGCCATACGCCTCATTACGTTCTGAAACCGGGGTTGCCCATAATGTAGCACACCTGGGTGAATTAGAAATCATTGGTATCAATTACGATCAGCGTCATCCTATTCCGTGTGTGTGCCTGCTCTTGGGCGTTTAATTATCAGATAAACCTACTAAAAACTATTAAAAATTTATTAAAAAAGAAATAAAATTTTGTGAAGGATTCTTGGAAATTAGAAATCAAAAAAAATTTTTACTGGGATTAATAATTATGATTTTAGGTGCATTTATCATGGTTTTTGATTACCCTCAAATTGAATATTTTAATTACTTAGAAAATGATATTTACCAAATATTAGAAAATGATAAAAAAGAAATTTATCAAAAAATTCTTGTTGAATTTTTATTTGGAATTATATTATTTGGATTAGGAATTATGTTGATTTTAATTTCAATTCTAAAGAGATTTGAGAATGGAATTAGATAAAGATATTTCAAATCCAACTACAGGGACGCGGATTTTATAATTTTCAATAATTTTAGAATCAATTTCTCCAATAATTCCAATAATATTCCCATTGAAAATAATGTTAGCACAATGACCATCTTGAAAAGTAGAATTAACGGTAGTCTTGGTTTGAATTTGTATTCCAAATCCAATTTTTAATGCAGTTTGTAAAACAGATTTAATTTCAGTAAAATTTGCATCTTTATGGGCACTAATAACAGCGAGATTAATTTTTTCAGATATAGGATCATGGAGATTAAAAACACTACCAGTTTCAAACATTTTTTGAGGATATGATTCATGAATATTTCTTGAAAGATTCTCAACTAATCCAGGAAGTATAGAATCACGTAAAATAGTATGTTCTTGGCTTTTTGAATCCAGTACTGAAATAATTTTTTTAGAATCTCTATTAGTCATGTCATACAAAACACGTTTACTACTCAAACTTGAGTTCAATGCTTCCAGAAATCCCAAACCAATTATTATTTGATTTAGAGATTTTAATTGAAGAGAGATGGGATTAGTATGACCAATAGTTTGAGAAGGAGACATTGTTGGCTCAAAATTTTGAATTCCATAACCTAAAGCAACTTCTTCAACTAAATCCATTGGACCAAAAATATCAAATCTATATGCAGGTATTGTGCAAACAATATTTTTTCCTTTAGATATTGCATTTAATCTAGATTTTTTTAATGAAGAAATAATTTTTGAAGTATTAAGATTTAATCCAAGAGTTTGATTAATCAAAGAAGGATCAACTATCATTGTTTTTTCTTTTAGTTTAGGTGAAGAGTTCTTTGCTCCAGAAATTTGAATATGTTCTAAGCTGAATCCAGCACTTTGTAAAATAGTTGCCACAACTGAAAGCATATCCTCAGCATCATCTTTATTGATTCCAGTAACTTCCACAAAGAGATTTTTTGTTTTAGTAGTTACAGTAGTTACTGCAGCATTAATGATAGGAGGAAATGAAACTGTTTTTTGATTTGTGTCAAGAATTATGGGTACTTGAGAAGATTGTCCTAAAAGATGACCGTAATCTTTACCTGTTTCAGTATCAGCAATGATTTCAGAAATTGAAAGTTCTTTTTCAGAATTTAACGGAATAAATTTATGATTTTTAGTTGTGGTAGTGTAAATCAAAGGAAATGAAATTTTGTCTAAATCATGTATTCCAATAGAAGATTTTTTCCGTTTTCTACCAATTCCAAAGTGAAGATCCTCTTGCATAGTCATTAATTGTTTAATGGTTTTATCATCAATTTTGCCATTTTTAGCAATGATTCCAGTCACAAATGGACGAATTTTAGAGACAGTTGGTTTTACGGATATAGAATAATTCTTGGATTTTTTAATAGTGAGTTTTACCGAACCGGTTTTAATTCCAAGCAAACCTTGTAAACCCAGTGCAACTCCATAATCAGTTGAATAGTCTGGACGGTTTGGGCTATATTCAATTCTAACAAGATCTTTATCCTCAGATTCTATATCTAATCCTAAAAATGGTAATGAATCAGAAATTTGTTTTTTAGAAACCTTACCAATTAATTTTTGGAGACGGGAAAAAGATAATTCAATTACTGGCATTTCGTATTACTCCTTAACCATCCCAAATTATTATTGTAGAATTCTCTTACATCATCCAAACCATACTTTAACATAGCAATTCTCTCAATACCACCACCCCATGCTAAAACAGGTTTAGTGATTCCGAGAGGTTTAGTAACTTCAGGTCTAAAAATTCCCATTCCAAATAACTCAATCCATTTTCCTAATTTTTCATTGTAAACCATTGTTTGAAGGGAGGGTTCAGTATATGGGAAAAAAGTTGGCCAAAATTTAATTTTAGTAATTCCAATTCGTTTATAGAATTCTCTTTGGATTCCCATCAAATTTCTTAAATTAGCATCCTTACCAACAACAATACCTTCAATTTGATTAAATTCAACTAAATGTTTGTAACTAACTTTTTCATTTCTAAAAACTCGTCCCAATGAAAAAATTCGTGCCTCATCAGGCTTATTTTCAGCTAAATGCTTAATCGTTACACAAGTAGTATGTGTTCTTAAAACCATTTTACGGGCTTCATTGATATCCCATTGATATCGCCAATTTTTCTTATGAGAGTTAGAAACTTTGTTAATTTGTTCTGGTGTTGCAATTTTTTTAGCAGAAATCCCATCTAAGAAAAAAGTATCCTGTAATTCTCTTGCAGGGTGATCTTGTGGAGTAAATAAAGCATCAAAATTCCAAAAACTAGATTGAGTCATGTTACCAAGTATTTCTGAAAAACCTAATGTGACAAAAATTTCACGAATTTCATCAATAGTATCTTTTAATGGATGTGTTCTTGCAACAAAAATTTCAGGAACTTCAGCTTCAACATCTATTGCCCCAGAAGTATTTGAAATATCTAAAGATTTTGCGGAAGTGGTTAAGCTTATTTTTTTATTTTTAAGTACATCCTCAATTATAAAATCGGGACGTTTCAATATTTCACTTAAATCATTTGTATCAAGTTTATCTTTAGATAATTTACCACTTCCAATTTGTTGAAGAGTTTTTTCACCAGGTAATACAGAAGGAATTGTTTTAAGAATAATTTCATCAGATGAAGTTTCAATCCAATTATTTTTTCGACATAACCCCATTGCAGGGCCAAAAACAAATCCTAATTCTTTTTGTAAATCAGATAATTTCCTAGGTCCATTTTTAACTAAATTTAGCAATCTCCGTTCAGGTAATCCTTTTTCAAAAGAATCTAAACCATTTTTACCTAAACTAATTACACTTGATTTTGATTCATCTACAATAGCCAAATCCTTTAGTTTTAACCATTCAATTCCACGTCTAACTTGATCTGGTGAGAGTTGAGTAGATTTTTCGAGTGTTTCAGGGCTCTGAATTGAATTTTCTTTTAGCGAATTAATGATTTTTTTTTCAATATCATGAAAAACTTGTGACAATAGATCAAAGATCGAAAAAGACTTTTTAAACCTTAACCTAAGTCATGTTGAATGTCAGCTGATGAATTCATTGTAACTCCTTGGCATGTTGAGGGAGATATAGATTATGATAAACTAATTGAAAAATTTGGGACTCAAAAAATATCACCAGAATTACTTGAGAAAATTAAGAGTATGACAAATGAGGACCATTTTATGCTCCGAAGAGGGATATTTTTCTCACACAGAGAAATGAATAGAATTTTAGAAGATTATGAAAAAGGTAATGAATTTTTTCTTTATACTGGAAGAGGTCCATCAGGTCACACGCACATAGGACATCTAGTTCCGTGGGTATTTGCAAAATGGTTACAAGATAAATTTGATGTGAATTTATATTTTCAATTAACAGATGATGAAAAATTTTATTCAAAAACGAATTTAACTTTAGAAGAGACTAAGAAATTTGCATATGAGAATGCTCTAGATTTTATAGCATTAGGTTTCAATCCAGAAAAAACAAAAATCATTATCAATACAAAAAATATTCAAACATTATATCCTATTGCAGCTCAAGTTGCAAAAAAAATAAATTTTTCAAATACAAAAGCAACATTTGGATTTACTAATGAAACAAACATTGGAATGATTTTTTACACATCGTTACAATCAGCACCATGTTTTATAGAAGACAAACCAGTTTTGATACCTTTAGGGGTAGACCAAGATCCACATTTTAGATTAACAAGAGATATTGCACAGAAAATTGGAAAACAAAAACCAGCATTAATTCATAACATTATGATTCCCGCATTAACAGGTCCTGGTGGAAAAATGTCAGCATCAGAAGAGAAAGGAACAATTTACACAACGGATACACCAGATGTTGTAAAAAAGAAAATTAACAAATATGCATTTTCAGGAGGACAACCAGATATTGAACAACATAGAAAGTTAGGAGGAAATCCAGATATTGATGTATCATACCAATATTTGAGAATATTTTTCGAGCCTGATGATAGTAAATTAAAGAAAATTTATGAAGATTATAAATCAGGAAAATTACTTTCAGGAGAACTAAAAGCAATTTTAATTGAAAAAATTAATGAATTTCTCAAAACACATCAAGAAAAACGAGAAAAAGCAAAACAGCAAATAGAACAATTTCTTTTAGAAAATAAATGAAAGCCAATATTACATGTGATGATGAATATGAAGCTCAAAAATTAATGAGTCTTATTTTCATTAAAGAAGATAAAGAGACATACATTACAGGAATTGTAAACGTCATAAAAAATGAAATGATTATTTCATTGAAAGATAAATCAGCTCATAGTGTTTTACTCAAAGATGAAGAGAATGTAGAAAAATTTGCTGATTTTATACAATCAGTAATAGACAAAGAACATAGTTTAGTATCAACAAAAATGATTAAATCAATTATTGAAATTATCAAGGAATAAGTTAAAGATCATCTAGGAAAATATTTACTTCTTTTAGATTTGTTTCTTGGACGGTCTTCTTGTGGTTTTGGGGCAGGTTCAATAGAATCATTACAATTTGAACAGAATATTTTAAGTTCCTTTTTGGCAATATCAGGTGCAGAAATATATTTTCCCCAAGATGCAGCTTTACTACCACGTCTAGTTTCAGTTGAAAGCTGATTATTATTTTCGTCACAAATACCTAAAGATCGTTCATCATTAGAGCCACAGCTAGAACAGGTTTTTCCACCTAAAATTTCATATAATTTTTTCTGTAATGATTCATTGAATTTAGCAGAACCTCCAGAATAGAAACTTTCTTGTTTTCTCAAAACTTTATCACTTTTTCCCCTAGATCTAGAATTATCTCTAGAATTTCTTGAACCTCTGTCGTCTCTTGAATATCTTGAACCTCTGTCGTCTCTTGATGGTCTGTCATTGTCAGGATTATCTGGTTTGTATTGTCTAAAGCAATCACTACAGTAAACTGGTTTATTGCTTCTTGGAACAAATGGAACTGTACATTGATCACCGCAATCAGCACAAGTTACAGTTGTGTCTTCTCTGTCATTATCTCTAGAATTTCTAAAAGAACGAGATGGTCTATCGTTAGAGGAAGAATTAGAATTAGGGTATTTCTTATCAGAATGTTTTGATCTGTATAGGTCCATTTTATAATAAATTTGATAGTTGTTGGATATAGATACTTAGATCTCTAAGTTGTGCCTAGAATTTAAAAAAATATCAAACTAGAGATTTATCCATTTCTGTAGACATTAATTCTTGAACTTTAAGAAAATATAGTTTTGTAGAATATGGCATATCATCTAAATTGTTATCAACTACAATCATGAAATATCTAACTGCCCTCTTTGAAATATCTAAATTAAATTTCATTGGAAGAATAGGATCCTGGTTGACCTTGATTTTGTCTTGAAGCCATGGCGGTGCCATTTCAATTGTTTCTTTGATAATTTTATCATACCAAAATGAAAGATTTTGAGGTTGGAGACCTTGTTTTAAATTTGATACATCAGTATCAATTTTTTTCATCATGTGATTGATTATGGTCATAAATTTTCATACAATAATTTTGTTTTATTCAGATTACTCAAAATACTGTAAGCTATTTGTCAATTGGTAGCAAGTTTCCGTCAGAATCAATTTCAGAATTTTTTATTCTAGTTGTAGAAATTCTTTTCCCATCTTTTGCTAAAGTCATTGGAACTACAATTATTTCAACAGGAGAAAGATTACCTTCAGTTCTTAACTTATTCAAAACATTTCCTTGATTTTTGGTCTCATCACTTACAACAAGTGCCTGAACTTCTTTTTCAAAAACTGCAGGTCCAAAATCATTGTTTAATTGACTAATTTCAAAATAAGAATTAGGGAATTTTTTAAAAATAATGGATGTTAAATTTTTGAGACGTTCATCATATTTGTGAAGAGGGTTTTTTCCTTTTTTTTGTACAAACTCATCGCTAGTTAATCCAATAATGACTTTTTCAGAAATATCAAATGCAGTAGAAAGTAAAGTGATATGTCCATGATGGATTATATCAAAAGTTCCACCCATAGCAATTAAAGAAAATTTTGACATGTATTGATATAAAATTCTTTGAAAATAAATCTACTAGTTTACCACAATGTGTGTTAAAGATCCTTGGGCTCCAAGGTATACATTATTTTCATCCCAAACAAATGTTTCAATGAAAAATTGATTTTTTTGTTCAGGGGTCCAATCTATAGATTGGGAGTTTTGTAATTTTAGTATCTTGGAACGATGCTAAGTCTTGATTTTGCAGAAATTGCAACTATTGAGATAATTGCTACTGCTAGAATCATGGCTGCAATTGTACCAAACTCTGGAACTACTAATCCATCTGCTACTTCAACTTCTACTGAATCAGTAAACATTGAATCATTTCCTTGT
>CALCPD010000086.1 GCA_937897875.1 uncultured Nitrosopumilaceae archaeon | reverse complement strand
TGATTGCAAAACTTAGTGTAGCTTTTGAAGATTGTAATCCACCCAATGTTTGTAAAAAGAATTCAAGAAGTTCTTCTTTTTTTATTCCAGGATTTATAACAATTACACTTAGAATATGTGTTCTAAGAGATTTATCCTCAGTAATTTTTGAAACTATAGGTTCTGGTTCACCATGAATATAATATTCAGTTAAATCTTCAGTATTACCATTTCCAACAATAATAGATTCACCATATTTATCAAACTGTGGTCTTCCAGCTCTTCCACAAAGTTGTTTATATTCTAAAATACTAATTGGTCTATTTGCACCAACTTTTGCATTGTATCTATTAATATTTGAGATAACAACCCGCCTTGCTGGAAGATTTACACCAGCTGCTAATGTTGGAGTTGATGATAATAGTTTAATGGTTCCCTTACGAAATTCTTTTTCTACTATTTCTCTACATTTTTGATTTAATCCTGCATGATGAAATGCAACTCCTTTTTTTACAAGAATTGCCAAAGTTTTTACAATTTCAGTATGCTCATTTTCTGCAAGAATTTGTTTAGATGTTTTTTCTAATGCAGTTAATTCTTTTTTTTGTAAGAGTTGTGAAATAACATCAGATGCTTTTGTTGCAAGTGATTTTGAGCGTACTCTAGTTTCTGCAAAAACTAGGGACTGACCACCTTGTTGAACACATTGTACGCCTAAATCTATAGGAATTCCACGTAAACTAGGTTTAACTTCAAATGTTTCACCATCACTCATTGTAACTTTTCCACCATCACAAACTCCTTCAGATAATGGGACTGGTCTCCAATCATTTTTTATCAATTTACAATCAAGCCAATCTGCAATTTCATTTGAATTAGTTATTGTCGCACTAAGACCAATTATCTGAGGTTTAGTATCTAACAATTTCAAATGTGTTAAAATCATTTCAAGTGTTGGTCCCCTACTTTCATCTCCAATCAAATGAACTTCATCAGAAATTACTAAACCAATATCTTCAATCCATTCAGCACCATGTCTAATTATTGAATCCATTTTTTCATTTGTTAAAATTAACACATTACTATTTTCTAAATTTTTTTCAATATGTTCAAAATCACCAGTAGAAATACTTGTTTTAATTTTATTACCAATAGAAATTTTTTCTAATTTTTTAAACTCTGTAAATTTTTCAGCAGCTAATGCACGTAATGGACTAAGATAAATTACTTTACCCTTATTTTTTGAAAGATAGCTAAGCATTGCAAGCATTGCAATCAAAGTTTTTCCACTTGCAGTGGGTGCAGAAACCAAAATACTTTTTCCATCTAATAATCCTGACTTTATACAATCAGCTTGTGGTGGATATAATTTTTCATAACCTTGTGATTTTAAAAAATCAATTGCAGTATCTGGAAGTGATAATTTTTCTATTTTCATACTCGGTTATAATGACCGGGTTTTGATTCATAAATAGATGCTTCTCTAAGCATTCTTCTAATGTAATTTCGTGCTTCCTCTTCAGTAAACTTTTCAGTTTTTTCAAGTTCCTGAACAAATGCTCTTTCTTCAACAGCCACTTTATTGTCACCTTCAAGACTTTTTAAAATATCCATAAATAATTGCATTTTTGAGACTTCACTTCTTGGCTTACCCTGTAAAACACCAAGATCAACCTTACCAGTATTAACATCAACACCTGCATCTTGAAGCATGCTTTGAATTAAGAAAATTGCACGCTCAGCATCTTCCTCCTCTACTTTGTCTTTCATGAGCAATCTTGCCCTAGCAGTTGAAAGTCGAATAATTCCTTCTAATTGTCTAGGAGTCACAGTAATCATTTCTTCAGATTCCACATTTCTCATTTGTAGATAGTAATCAAGAATTTTTGCCTCAGCTTCCTTTGTTAATTGAGGTGATCCACGTTTCGCATATGAAAGATATTTTGTTAATAAATCAACTTCAATCACAGATTTTTTATCTATTCCCGAATTAGTGTTTCTTCTAATAATATGAGTGGCAATTTGTACATCTCTTTCTTTAGTAGGAATATCTCGAACAACAAAAATTAAATCAAATCTAGTTAACAACGGAATTGGTAAATTAACATTTTCAGTAATATTTTTGAAAGGATCATATTTTCCATACATAGGGTTTGCAGCAGCTAAAATTGAAGTTCTAGCATTTAGTGTAGCTACAATACCACCTTTTGCAATACTTGCAGATTGTTGTTCCATTACTTCGTGTAAAGCACTTCTATCTTCAGGTTTCATTTTATCAAATTCATCTATACTTACTAAACCTTGATCACCAAGTACAACTGCACCAGCTTCCAACATCATAATTCCTGTTTTATCTCGAACTACAGCAGCTGTAAGTCCTGCAGCTGTTGAACCTCTACCAGAAGTATACAATCCACGTGGTGCAATTCTTGCACAAAATTTTAACATCTCACTTTTTGCAGTACCAGGATCTCCAACCAAAAATACATTGATATCTCCTCTAATTTTACTTCCATCGCCTAACAATCTTTGATTAGAACCAACAATAAGTAACAAAATAGCTTCTTTGATTAATGATTGACCTTGAATGTGTGGTGCAAAAGAATCAATTAATCTTTGATAAACATCAGAACTTTGACCAAGAGATTTTATTCGTTTTTCTTCTTCTGGAGAAATTTCTTCTCTACCAATTTTTCTGTCAGTTTTAGAACCACGTCCACTCAAAAATTCAATATTATTTCCTTCAATTCTTAATCTATACAATCCACTATGACCTCTTTGAACTCCAGCAACAGACTCTTGTTCTACTCTAACCACGCCTGTGAGAATGATTCGGTCACCAGGTCTTGAATTATCAACTAAATCCTGTCTAATTGTAACGTCAATGTAATGAGGTAATTGTCCTGGAGGTAAATCTTCAGGAAGTTCTTGTAATCTAAGAATTTGAAAATCAATAAACTTGCTAGATTCGGGTTTTAATTCAAAATCTCTTTGTTTACAATTGGGGTTATCACATACTACTGGTTCTTTTGCATCCATTCCTTTTAGTTGTATTATTTTTGTTGTGTGTTCATCAGGACAAACAAAAATTAATTCTTTAGCTAGAGGTTTAACTTCTGATGCTCTAACAACCATTCCAGAAACACTTGTAATACTACCAATGGTTTCAGCATTAATTTGTCTTAAACTTCTTTCAAGTGGAAAATTTGCAATTCTAACACGAACTTCTTCTTTAATTTTTTCAGCATATTCTGGAAATCTTGTTTGTAATGCTTCTTTGATTGCTCTAGCAAACGCATCAAATATTCTATCAGGATTTTCAGAAAATATAATTTCTATTTCTGGTTCTGTAACAAGATCGTTATAATCAACCACAATATATTTTGCATTTTTTGGCATCATCGAATCAACAGCATCAACATATTTGTAATTCCCCTGTTTGTCTTTGAATCTAGTTAGAAACTCTTTGACTTTATCAGATAAAGCAGAATCAGTAAATGAACTAGTTTGACTACTCATTTGTATTTCCTCTTACTTGATTTTCAAATTCTTTACTGTTATCATAGATTGTTTTATAAAAAATATTTTCTTCAACTGTTAATTGATTATAAATATCAGAATTTAGTTTAATGGAATCTGCAAGTTTGACAATTTTTCCTCTTCGCATTCTAAATAATTCTAACAAAATACTTTCAACTTTATCAAAATCATCACCACTCAATTCTTTCATGGATTGTTTTAATTTAATATAGAAATGGGGTTCTAATGTGGATAGCTGATACTCTCCAACCATTTTTTCTTTAGATAATGCTTGTTTTAATTCAGTAATCATATCAGGCACATCCATTGTACCTATTCCACTATCATTCAAAATTTTTCCAATCCATTCAGGCATGTTATTTGTATCACCTTGAACACCTTCAATTTTGATTCCAGCCACATTATACTTGAAATCTTGATTAACGGTTACTTTAGCATCTTTTAGTCTATATCCTATAGTATGCACTTTTTCTATTTCTTCAATTTCCATATGAGATCACTTATCATTTTTAGATCCTCAAGTATCGGATCGATCAATTCTATTAACAATTTAGTGAGATCATTTGATCCTAATTAATGAAATTGAGGCTAGGTATACTATAGTAAAATTAGAATTTTAATAGATAGTATTACAGAATAACCAATTCGGATTTATTAATGGGATTAGGCTTTTGATACACATATGTCTGCAACGGGAATGTGGGTTGAAAAATATCGACCAAAAGAAATTTCAGAAATTGTTGGACAAACTGAAATTATTGGTAGTTTATCTGCACTAATCAAAGATCCAACAGATATGCCTCACCTGATGTTTTCTGGTTCTGCAGGTGTAGGTAAAACAACTACTGCATTATGTATTACAAGACAAATTTTAGGAGACAAGATTGAAGGTAATCTTCTAGAACTAAATGCTTCAGATGAAAGAGGTATAGGCATGGTTAGAGAAAAAGTGAAGAAATTTTCAGGATTTGCAGGGTTATCAGATGTACCATTTAAAATCATTATTTTAGACGAAGCAGACGAAATGACAGCTGATGCTCAAACAGCATTAAGAAGAATAATAGAAGATACTGCAAAAATTTGTAGATTTATTTTGATAGCGAATAACGTTTCCAAAATTATTGATCCAATTCAAAGTAGATGTGCCACATTCAAATTTACTACAGTTTCAGAAGAAGACATCATAAGTAGATTAGAAGTAATTTCTAAAAAAGAAAAAATAAAATCTAATAAAAAAGGCCTAAAAGCAATTTTTGAAAATTCTCAAGGAGATTTAAGACATGCAATTAATTTAATGCAAGCAACAGCAAGTCTTGGAGAAATTAGTGAAGAAACTGTAAAAGCCTCAGCTGGACTAACCAAAACAACAGATGTTGACGAAGTATTAAAAATTGCATTGTCAGGTAAAATTGTAGAATCAAGAGAGAAAATGATTGAATTGATCAAAGTGTATGGAATGTCAGTATCAGATTTTCTAAAATATTTTAATTCTGCTGTCTTTAAATCAAAACATGAAAAACTATCAGATATTTTAGAAATAATTGCAAAGTATGATTATAGAATTTTAGTTGGAGCAAATTCAGAAATCCAATTATCTGCAATGCTAGCAGAACTTGCAAGAGTAGAAAAATAAAAACGCCGAGAGAGGGATTTGAACCCCCGCGTGCTTGCGCACACAGGCTCTCAAGGCCCGCGCTCTACCGAACTAAGCGACCTCGGCAAAAAATGTTGAAAATGGCGATTAAAATCTGTTGATAATTAAATAGAAAAATAAGAAAAAAGATAAAATCTTTAATCGTGTGCGTGTGGATTTTCAGAACCAGATTTCATAATAACATATGTTCCGGCTGCTTTTTCGTGCCATTCTTGGTTAGCTGATTCAATAAGGATTGCTCCTTCAGGACAAATTTCTTGACATGCCATACAAACCGTACAATCATGTTCTCTGATTGGTTGTGATTTGTCGGTATAATCTAATCTTTCATCCATTTCTGTTAAACCAGTACCTTCAAAAGTTGCTCCAACTGTATCTGCTGCTGGAATATCTTGTTCGGTTCTGAACCATTGAAATGTTTGAACTGGACATACACTCATGCATGAACCAGCTGCTACACATGAATCCCAATCGACTGCAACGCTAGTACCATGAATTCCAAGAGGAACTTGTTCTTCCCCTCTTTCTGCATAGGCTGCCTTTACATCTTCGTTTGAGAATGCTGCACCATCAGTTCTTCCTTCACCCCAGATATAGTGGAAATTTTCACCATCACCGTGGCTTGTTTTTCCTTTTGGTTCTACATCGTTGTGACAAAAGTCTTCTGGTATTTGTAGATCTGCCATTGGATCCGTTTATTTAGAATATTATTTAAAGCTAGAGAAAATTAGTCAAGACTAAATTAAAAAGGAGTGTTTTGAAGTTTCTAAAAATGATTAATTTACAGAGTTTTGGCTGCACTCTCGTGTTTTTCAACATTTGATTGATCGACTTTGATTGCTTGAGGTGGGCAAACAGATACGCATGCCATACACCATATACAATCATGTTCACGAATTGGATCTGCTTTATCGGTTAGATCCTTACGTTCATCTTTAACGTCGCTACCAGTTCCTGCAAATGTTTGTCCAACAACATCTTTTGCTGGAATATCTTTTTCAGTTCTGTACCATTGGAATACTTGTACAGGACATGCTTCAATACATGCACCATCTGCAACACATGAATCCCAATCGACTGCAACCATAGTTCCACTGACACCAAGAGGAACTTGTTCTTCCCCTTTTGCAGCATATGCTGCTACAACATCAGAATCTGCAAATACTTCAGCTTGTGAACCATCGGTGTTTGTTTTTTTACCTGGACCCCACATAATATGGAAATTTCCATCATCTAGATTGATCTTTCCAGTTGGATTAAGACCTTCAGGAAAATTTTCTGCTATAGGCATAACAAAATTTTCTAGAGTTTATTATTTAAAGTTAGATGATGTCTCATAATTTCATCAAATAGTTGTTAAAACAATCGATCAATTAGGCAGGAAGAATTCCCTTACGTTCATAATGTTGAACGATCAATAGTCTGGATATGGATATTATCAAGTATGATGTGTATAGAGGTCCAAACATTGGTGTTTACATCAGTGTTAATGATACAATTGGATTAGTTCCAATGGGGTTTGCAGAAACTAAAGCAAAAAAACTAGAAGAATATTTGAATATTGAAATAATGTATACAGCAATTGCAAATACAAGATTAATTGGAGCATTATCAGTTATGAACAATAAAGGATTTCTGTTACCATCTACAGCATATCAAGATGAATATGATTATTTAAAAAATGAAACAGATTTAGAAATTGGAGTTTTAGATACTAAATTTAATGCACTTGGAAATGTAATTTGTGCCAATGATAAAGGGGCAATTGTTTCACCAGCTTTATCAAAAGAAAATTGTAAAGTGATATCTGATGTAATGGGGGTGGAAGTACTTCAAAAAAAGATAGCAGGAACTCATTTAGCAGGAGTTACACTTAGAGCAAATAATACCGGTGCGGCAATTCATCCAGAAGCAGAAGAAAAAGATTTAGAAATTATTGCAGATGTATTAGGCGTAAATGTAGAACAATCATCAATAAATGGTGGTGTACCATATGTCTCATCAGGGATTTTAGCAAATAATCATTGTATTGTAGTTGGTTCATTAACAAACGGTTCTGAAATTATGAATTTGACTAAAGCATTTCTAAATTAAATATAGATTTTGGATCATCAGTTAATTTTTCTAAAGAAATAGTTGCCTCAGTTCCAGTTTTCATATCTTTGAGTACTACATTACCTTGTTCTAATTCTTGGGGCCCAACAATAATTGTGAATCTTGCATTATTAGCAATATCCATTTGTTTTTTTAGATTTCTTCCAGCCAAATCAATGTCAGTTGGAATATTATTTAATCTAAGTAAAGAGGTAATAGAATGTGCAACTTTTTGCATTTCATCATTAATGTATAAAATTGAAACTCTGGATTGTTTTATTTCTGAAATAATATTTTGTTCTTGCATTGTTAAGATAATTCGTTCAACACCACCTGCAACACCGGTTGCACCAATATCATCTCTTTTGAATGCCTTAGTCAATGTATCATATCTACCCCCACCAGCTAAAGCACCAAGTTTTGAATTTTTGTCAAATACTTCAAAAACTATTCCAGAGTAATAATCCAATCCTCTAACTATTCCAAAATTAATTCTAACATTTGACACTCCTCGATTTTCTAGGGATTCAAATAATGTTTTGATTTCATTCCAAGACTCCAATTGAGATACATCAAATTTAGATTCAATTTCTTTAATTGAGCCCTTAATTTGAGAAAATTCTAAAATTTTTTCTAAATTTTCTTTAGGATATCTATTTTCAAATTCTTTAATAATTTCATCTTTTGATTTTTTTGCAATTTTATCAACTGCGCGTAACATATCACCTACTAATTGTGGTTCTTTTGAGTCAAAAACTTTGTTTATGTATGATTCAACAAGATTTCTATGATTGATATCGATTGTAATATCTTTGAGTAGTAAGGAATCAAACAATCTAGAGGTTAATTCAATAATTTCAGATTCTGATTCTAAATTTGCTTTTCCATAAATTTCAAGATCCCATTGATGAAAAAATCGATAACGTCCTTTTTGTGGTTCATCATATCTAAACACACCACCAAAACTAGAAATTTTTGCTGGAAGTTTCATAGATTTTTGAGATGTAGCATATCTTGTCAAACCCATGGTAAAATCAAATCTTAATGCAATTTCTCGATCTCCTTTATCCTTAAAATAATAAATTTCATCTTTGATTGCAGGTCCAGATTTTGTTTCAAGAGTAGATAGTAATTCAATTGGAGAAGGATCCATAAATGAAAATCCATATAAATTTGAGAGTTGTTTAAAATGAGATCTAACATGTTCTATATTTGCAGTTTCTGAACCTACAAAATCTTTCATTCCACGTGGTAATTCCAATATAATTATCTGTTAGAGGGTTGTGATTTAGATATTTCTATAATACTAAGTAAAATTTTCTTCTAAATCTTGTTCAAGGTCTGGAAAATCATCCCACCAATCTTTACTTTCAATCATTTCTAATGAAAATAATTTTTCTTAGCTTATAGATCTTTGTAAAATGAAATAAGCATATTTTTCATGTAATTAAAGAAAATATTAGATAACAGCAAGTAATAGAAAGAAAAATATTCAAATTATAATTAAAAAATGAACTATTTTTTAAAGAGATTTTTAATACAATTAATAATTATGGAAAAAACAATTCTGGGGAATGATTTAGAAATTTGTAGAATTCTAAATGGAATGTGGCAAGTCGCAGGAAGTCATGGTCAAATTGATTCTCAATTAGCTATACAAGACATGGAGAAATATCAAAAATTGGGCTTTACAACATGGGATCTTGCAGATATTTATGGTCCTGCAGAATCATTAATTGGAGATTTTAATAAAAAAGATAAATATAATTTTCAGGCATTTACTAAATTTGTTCCAAATCCAGGCCCAATGAGTAATAGTATTGTGACTTACTATATTGAAGAATCATTAAAAAAAATGAATGTAAAATGTATTGATTTACTTCAATTCCATTGGTGGGATTATCAAGATTCAAGTTATCTTGATGCATTACAACACTTATCAAAATTACAAAATGAAGGAAAAATAAAACATCTAGGACTAACTAATTTTGATACTGAAAGAATTAAAATAATTATTGAAAAAGGTTTTAAAATTATATCAAATCAAGTACAATTCTCTATTTTAGATCAAAGACCAGAAAAAATAATGATTCCATTTTTTGTAAAATATGGAATTCAAATTCTTAGTTATGGAACTCTATTAGGAGGGTTTTTTTCAGAAAAATATCTTAATGTTGATGAGCCAACTAGAGCAGATTTATCTACAGCAAGTTTACAAAAGTACAAAAATATGATTGACATGTGGGGCGGATGGCAATTATTTCAAGAGTTACTGAAAGTTTTAAACATAATATCAAAGAAACATGATTGCAGTATTGCAAACATTGCTACAAGATTCATTTTAGATAAACCACAAGTGGCAGGTGTAATTATCGGAGCAAGATTAGGAATTACAGAACATATGGAAGATAACAATAAAGTTTTTGGTTTAAAACTAGATCAAGATGATATTTCATCAATATCTGCAATTACTTCAAAATCAAATGATTTGTTTGATGTAATAGGGGATTGTGGAGATGAATATAGATAAAAAATATGGAAATCAAAATTGGATGTACGGGATGGAGTTATCAAGGATGGTCTGGAAATTTTTATCCAAAAAATCTAAAAAGTTCAGAATGGCTAAATTATTACTCACAAATTTTTAACATTACTGAAATAAATTCAACATTTTATAAAATTCCATCACAAGAAATTGTTAGAAGATGGAATGAAGATACACCAAAGTATTTTAAATTTACAGCAAAATTTCCATCAATTATTACACATGAAAAAAGATTAGATGGAATAAATTCAGAGATTTTTTCATTTTTAACATCACTGTTACCTATTCATGAAAAAATTTCAGCACTTGTATTACAATTACCACCATCATTAACATTTAATGAAGCAAAACCGAGATTAGAAGAATTATTTGATATTTTACCAAATGATTTTTTGTATCCAATTGAAGGAAGACATGAATCATGGTTTACAAATGAAGCATTAGATTATTTTAAACAAAAAAATCATTGTATTGTTTGGAATGTAGTAGAAGGAGTAAACAATCCCATGCCAATTACATCAAATTATCTTTATGTTAGATTAATTGGAGATAGAAGTATACCAGATAATCAATTTGGTAAAATAAGAAAAAATAAAACCGAGATAATTAAAAATTGGGCACAAAAATTGGCAAAAATTTCAGATATACCACTGGCATTAGTAATGGCCAATAATCATTTTGAAGGATTTGGTCCTGCAACAGCTAATACTTTAGGAAGAAATTTGGGAATGAGAGAATTGATTTGGGAAGAGAAAAAACAAAAAACATTAGGAAATTTTTAAATGAAAATTAAATTATTTAGTAAGACCCATTGCTTCACCAAAATAATATCCTCCAAGTATAGTGATGGACGACCAAATGCAAGAACCAATAAAAGTGAATAAAATAAATTTAGGAATTTTCATTTTTAGTAATCCAGCTGGTACTGAAATCATTTCTCTCATAACTGGAACCATTCTTCCAATCAAAACTGCTTTATCACCATATTTTTCAAACCAAATTTCTACTCGTTCCAATTTTTTTTCTGAAATTCTAAAATTTTTTAGATAACGAAGTAAAACATTACGTCCAAGTTTTAAAGCAATAAAATAGATAACTGAAGTTCCAATTGTAGCACCAGTCGCACCAAGTATAATCATAGGAATTACACCTAATAATGAAATACCTTGTTGTGATGCTAGAAATCCAGCTGTTGGAAATATTGCAAGAGTTGGAATTGGAGGTATCACGGTTTCAATTAATGCTGCAAAGAAAATTCCTTCATAGAGATGTTCGCCTAAAAAATCTGCAATAATTATCAGAAATGAGTCAAATGGTTCCATTTCTTTTTTACAAAGAAATCTCACTAAATTACCTTACGAGAGATTGTTTAAACAAAGTAAATTATTTTATGCCTATTTAGAAGAAATAAATGAAAAATTGATTAAAAATTACACTCTAACTCCAAACTTTTTCTTTGAAAGTCCATTTCTTGTTTAATAAGAAATTACCAAATGCTGCAACGCCTACTGCCAACACTAATGAAATTGGATATGAGATATTCCATTGATCTACAAGATTGTAAACCATACCAAGTTGTACTAATGCACCAATAGAACTGAATCCAACAAACTTTCCATATTGAATAATAGTTCGTTTTGGAGAAAAGTCCCTATCTTCAAATGTCCAATACTTGTTAAGTAAGAAATTACTTGAAATTGAAAATATTATTCCAAAGGTAGTGGCATGAATATACCACATGTCAGAATTTAGTGAAAAAATCATGGA
>CALCPD010000085.1 GCA_937897875.1 uncultured Nitrosopumilaceae archaeon | reverse complement strand
AGAATTAGAAAAACAGAATTAGAAAAACAGAATTAGAAAAACAGAATTAGAAAAACAGAATTAGAAAAACAGAATTAGAAAAACAGAATTAATACAAATAACTCATCAATTTAATTTGTTCTTCAGTACTAATGATTTCTTTAGTGGTTAAAATTTCTAAAAGATCTTTAAAGATTGCTTTTTGTTCAGATGACATTCCTCCAGATGGACCTTTTTCGCCAGGAGGACCAGGAGGACCTTTTGGACCAGCAGGACCGACAGGACCCTGACCACCGATTGGACCAGACTCACCAATAGAACCGATTGGACCAGTTGGACCACGTTCGCCTTGTGGACCTTGAATTCCTTGTGGACCTTGTGGACCTTTTTCTCCAGATGGACCAGTAGTTCCACGTTCGCCTTGAGTACCTTGTGGACCTTGTGGACCCTTGTCACCAGGCATTCCAGATGGACCGGTTGAACCTTTTTCACCTAGTGGACCTAGTGGACCTTTTTCGCCTTTTTCTCCTTGCGGTCCAGGTACTCCAGTAAGTCCCTTAGAACCTGCGGGACCTTGTGGACCTTGTGGACCCTTGTCACCAGTTGCACCCTCAGGGCCTTTACTTCCTTTGTCACCTAGTGGACCAGGAGGACCGATTGGACCCTTGTCACCTAGTGGACCAACAGGTCCAGTAAGTCCCTTAGAACCGATTGGACCAGGAGGACCGATTGGACCCTTGTCGCCAACAGGTCCAGTAGTTCCTTTGTCACCTAGTGGACCAGGAGAACCTTGAATTCCTTTTTCTCCTTGAACTCCAGATGTACCAGTTGGACCTTTTAATCCAGGAATTCCAACAGGTCCAGTAAGTCCTTTGTCACCAGATGTACCTTGTGGACCTTTGTCACCTTTGTCGCCAGGAACTCCTCGAATTCCAGAAATTCCTTTATCACCAGGTAATCCAGTTGGACCTTTGTCACCAGTTGCACCAGTTGCACCTTTTAATCCAGTTACTCCTTTGTCACCAGTTGCACCAGTTGCACCTTTTTCTCCTTTGTCACCAGGTGGACCAGTAACACCTTTGTCACCTTTGTCACCTTTGTCACCAGTAATTCCTTTGTCACCAGAAAGTCCTTTGTCACCAGAAAGTCCTTTGTCACCTTGAGTACCTTTGTCGCCAGTTGCACCCTTGTCACCAGATGTACCTTTGTCACCAGCCAATCCAACAGGGCCAATTTTTCCTTTGTCACCAGGATGACCAGTTGGACCCTTGTCACCAGTTGCACCAGTTGCACCAGTTGCACCTTTGTCACCAGATTCACCAGTTGCACCACGAACACCTCTTGTACCTGTATTAATACCAGTATCAGAATTATTTTTTGAAGAACGTTTAGGTTTAGGATTTTTAGAAACTACCTCAGAAAGATCTTTAGGAGTTTCAATAGCATTAGATGTTTTTTTTAATGTGACATCAAAAATAGAATATACAGAAGAGAACAAATCATTTACAACCACCCAAATAGAATTTAGATTATCTACAGATGTAGGGAGTGGATTTTTTGAATCACCAATTATTTCAGAAAAAACACCATCTTTTACTTTTAAATGAAAATTGCCTTGCCATAATGGAGTAAATTTTTTGGAACGAAGTTGTTCATCAGAAGGTCTTGTATCAAGTACAGATATCTGAGCTTCATATACACCAGATTGCTTAAAGGGTGCCTGTCCTTGGATTTCTATTCGTGGCTGAGATGACACAGACGTTTGTTAATATTTGAAGTATTTCAGGATTTGGATCGGAAAACAATAATTTATTCGCAGAACATGAGAAATATGTCCAATTAAGATGGTATTTATCTAGATTAAATTCAAAAACGAATAAGGGAATAAGTTGTTTGGCAAGAAAAATAAGAAAATAGAAAAGAAAACAAAAGAAGAGACAGATCCAGTGGTTACAAAAGAAACCAGTTTAGTAGACCCAAGTTATAATATTAAAAAATTATTTAAAAAAGGAATTAATTTAATGGCAGATGAAAAGTTAGATGATGCCGTAGAAGTATTTGAGCAAGCATTAAGAATTGAACCAGATAATGTCGAGGTTTTAATGAAATTAGGATATGCAAGATTTCATCTAGATGATCATAATGATGCACTAAAAGTATACGATAAAGTTTTAGAAGTAGATGTAACAAATCCAGAAGCTTGGAATCTAAAAGGACTAGTACATTATGAACAAAAAAAATATGCTCAAGCTTTAGATGCAGTCAACAAAGCAATTGAATCAGATAAAACATACGGCATGGCATGGTATAACAAAGCATGTTTTCTATCATTGTTGAATCAAGTACCAGAATCATTACAAGCATTAAAACATTCAATAGAAATCGATGTAAAAAATGCTAGAAAATCAATCAGAGATAAAGACTTTACAAATGTAAGAATTGAAGAAGGTTTCAAAAGAATTCAAGAAGTAGTAGTTTTAGAATCAATAAGACAAGGGTATCACACACTAGGGGCAATTGTATGGACAACGTTTCTAGATAAAGTAGATGCAGAATCATCTTTAAGGAAATTATTAGAAAAAGGATTAATTGTTCAAAATGAAAAGCGTGATGGATTAAGTAAAATTCCAATTTATGATCTAGCAGACAATATTGCAGAGAAAATAGGTAAAGAGAAAATTGGAATGTTTGGAATCACTAAAAAGAAATTACCAAAACCAGTTAAAAATTTGAAAGCAATGAGTCAAGCAATTCAATCCGCAAAAGAAGCAATTGAAGATGGCGACATAGAAAAGACAATAAAGAGTTTTGATGAATTCATAGATCCAACAAAATCAGGAGAACAGATGATTGAAAACTTCTTTGAGGAACATAGAGAAATCAGATTATGGAAAATAAGATTGAATGATAGAGGAGAAGATTACATTATTGACAATAAAGACAAAATGATAGAAGTTTTAGAAAATGTAGAAGTTACAATTACTAAAAAACTCAGAGACGAAATTGCATAAATTATTCTGCAGATAAATCCCAATAATTTGCATCTTCTTGTTTGATGGTAGGTTTTTGAAGATTTTTCCATTCTTTAAAGGAGCGAACATATAATTTTGCATTAGGCAATCCAGCAGATTTAAGAGCATAGTATGCCAACCCAGACAAAGTTCCCACACTTCCACAATAAGTAATTATTTCAGAATCTCCAGAAATACCACGGTTATCCAACAATCTTTTCATGTCTTCTTTTGAACGAAGAATTTTATCTCCACTGGCAAGCGTACGATAAGGAAGGCTCATAGCACCAGGAATGTGTTGTTCCAGATAGTTTAATCGTTCTCGATTATCAATTAAAATTACATCATCTCGGGTTTTTGCAGACTCCAAATAATCAGAAGTTGCCAAAATATTAGATTGTAAATTCATAGAATGGTTCTTTTTAGATATATCAGGGATTTTAGAATCAATTTCCAATCCCAAGGATTTCCAATTACTATAAGTGGTTTCAAGTAATGTAACATTAGAATGACCAATCCATTCCAAGGTCCAAGCTACTCTAGATGCTAAAGCACCAAAAGTATCATCATAAACAACCACGGGAGTTTCATTATCAATTCCCATAGAATTTACAAGTTTCAAAACATTTTCAGGACTGTCATCAGACAAAAGGGTGGCTAAAGGTAAATTAACAGAGTTCGGAATGTGATCCTGTTTATAATCACCTTCACGTCTTACATCAATTACACTAATACTATTATCCCGAATTTCAGAACGAACAGAGTCAATATCAGAAGTAATTTTAACAGATTGAGTCAAGCAGCACATTCACCCTTACCAGTTTTTGTGTGATAACTAGTATCGCTACCATAATCAAGATAGAAATCAGGATCATCATCCTTAGTTGGAGGAACAACTAAAGGTTCCAATATTTTTTTAATATCGTTAATTGATTTAATTGCAGAGTCCTCACTATCATTGACAATTCTATGAATCCAAGATTTCAAAGTATCATCAGATTTTTTATTTTCTTTAAACAATTCAATTATTTTTAAAATAACAGGAATTACTCTTTTAGCAGGAACTCGAAGACATGTTTGTCCCAACATAGTCTCACCATCAAAACGACCACCTAATGACATCTGATAATTTGCATACATATCTTTTCCAAGTCTACCTCCACCACCAAAGAAACCAATTGTTGCAATTCCATGTTGACCACAAGAATTTGGGCATCCACTTATCTTAATTGAGGAATCAGTTAGATCTTCATCTTCATCTAAATGTAATTCAAGGAATTTTCTTTGAATTTCTTTTGCAAGTCTATGAGAATTAGTTAATGCCAAGTTGCACGAAGTGGTTCCAGAACAGCCTATAGGAGTGGTCATAGTTAATGCACCAGATTTTGCCAATCCAGATTGAATAAGTTTTGAATATAATGAAATTAAATCATCTTCATGAACATATCTTAATGCAACATTTTGTACAAAGCCTGTACGAGCCATACCCTCCGAAGAGAATTCACGAATAATATCAGCTAAAGCATTTAATTGATTAGAAGTAATATCACCAGCCTCTAACGTAATAAACACAGAACGATAATCAGATTGTTTTTGTTTAATGGTGTTAGTTTTTAGCCATCTTGCATAACCATCAGGTGCAGAGCCACCAGTCTCATCGCTAATTTTTAATGGTCTTTTAATTTTATTAGGAGTCGTATCAACTTTTAATCGAGTAACTACAGATTGGGTAGCTCGAACAATTGCTCTTTCTTTTAATACAAGATTTTGGAATTTTTCCCAACCCATATCATTAACAAGATAACGCATTCTGTTTCTTGCAAGATTTTTTCTATCACCTAACCTGTCAAAAATTCTCATGACAGCAATTGATGTATAAAGTAAATCTTCTTCAGGAGTAAAATCTTCTAGTTGATGTCCAACAAAAGATTTGTTTCCCAATCCACCACCAAGAAAAATTTTAAATCCCTTTTGTTCACTTCCATCAATTTGTTGAATTTCAGGAATTAATCCAACATCAACCATTCTCACCATGCCATGTTTTTCACAACATGTAAAATTAAATTTGAATTTTCTTGGAAGACTTTGTGCCATAGGATTTCTTAAAAAGAATTTGGCAGTTGCAAGAGCATATGGAGTTGAATCAAATTTTTCATCACAACAAACTCCAGATAAAGGACTACACATTACATTTCTAACAGAGTTGCCACATGCTTCTCTAGAAGTTAAACCAACTTCTGCAAGAGATCTAAATATTTCAGAAACATCTTCAAGAATTACCCAATGCAATTGAATATTTTCACGTGTTGAAAAATGAGCACTGCCAATCGAATATTGTTCACTGAGTTGAGATAATTTTTCAAATTGTTTAGGATAAATTTCACCAGCAGGTAATTTAACACGAACCATAGCATAATCGCTAGTCATTCGTGTACCATATGCTCCGTGTTGGAGTCTAAATCGTCTAAAACTAGCCTCATCATATTTCCCTTGACGGTATAATTTTACAGTTTCAGCAAAATTATCAGCTTCATCAATTCTAGCCCAATTGATTTTAGGGCTAACAGGATCAATAGAAGAATGAGTCAAGTCAGATACAGTCAATACAATAAAATTCAATTTAGTTTGGTTATAAATTTTTGATATGGGGATGTTTTAGCATAAAAAATTTGAGAAACAAACAAAATTTTCCTCTTTATTAATTAAAATTAAGAATTAGTACAACCTAATTTTTAAACGTGCGAAAGTATTAATGGATAACATAAGAAAACATCAACATGCAAGAAGCAACAGTAGCAGAACAATCTTCAAAAATATTTACAGATGTACGTGAAGTTGAAATTACACGTGCAATAGCAAATGAATTTCATGATGTATTAATAGACAGAGCAGAATCAGACGTAATAATTATCGGTGCAGGTCCGGCAGGACTTACAGCCAGTAGAGAATTATCAAATTTAGGTTACAAAGTTTTAGTCATTGAACAGAATAACTATCTTGGAGGAGGTTACTGGTTAGGAGGATATATGATGAATCCAGTTACAGTTAGAGAACCAGCTCAAAAAATATGGGATGAGTTAGGAGTACCATACAAAAAAGTTCAGGAGGGATTATACTTAACACCAGGTCCACATGCAGTATCAAAATTAATTGCAGGTGCATGTGATGCAGGTGTCAAATTTCTTCAATTAACAAAATTTGATGATCTAGTATTGAAAAACGGTAGAGTTGCAGGAATTGTAGTTA
This sequence comes from uncultured Nitrosopumilaceae archaeon, assembly GCA_937897875.1. GTDB lineage: Archaea > Thermoproteota > Nitrososphaeria > Nitrososphaerales > Nitrosopumilaceae > Nitrosopumilus. Next base: position 17,662 of record CALCPD010000085.1, on the reverse strand, counting down.
ATTGGATGCCAGTATCAGCATTACCAAGGAATATCACTTGTGTAGACCCAGTCGCATTTGAAGCTAAAATTATCATTGATGCATCAGGACATGATTCTGTCGGAGTTAAAAGATTAGTAGATAGAGGTCTTGCAGAATGGAAAGGAATGGAACCAATGTATGTCAATGATGGTGAAGAACATGTTGTTCACAAAACAGGTGAAGTTTATCCAGGATTAATTGCAGCAGGTATGTCTGTTACTGAAACACACGGATTGGCACGAATGGGACCAACATTTGGTTCAATGTTATATTCAGGTAAAAGAGCAGCAGAAATTGCAGCAGAGAAAATTAAAGAGTTAGAAAGATAAGCAATTACCACATAATCATCATAGTGAAAATTTCTAAAATAATAATTTACAAAGAACCATCAGTTCCTAAAATTAATTTAGATAAAATTAAAGAGTTTATTTTTAAAGAATTTAGAATTAAAATCGAAATAAGAGACAATATTTTTAATAAATTAGACAAAAATACATGTGAAAAAATTGCAAGTACAAGAATCTTTAATTTAAAAAAATCATTTGAAAAACATAATCCAACAGTTAATGAAATTTTAATTGAATTAGAAAATAAGGATATGTCAAATAAAGAAGAAATGGCATTGTATGATGGAATTGAATTAAATGAAATAATTAAAGAATTAATTCCAAAAGAAGAGAATAATCAAAATACATTAAACATAATATTTACAAACAAATTAACATGTACGTTTGATCAAAATGATTTCAAATATCATGCAAGAACATGGATAGGCTCAAATCCAGCAATAATTTCAACTACAGGAATAATAGAAGCTCCTGCAAAACCCAAACAATACTACATTGACATAATAACAAATATTTCTAAAGAATCAATAGAAGAAATAAAGAAAAAATACAAAGGCGAATTTTTAGAATATAATGATCCCAGATTATCAGACATTGTTGAAGGAGTTCTATTACAAATAATATTTTACTATGAAACAGGGGATGTTTTTTGTGAAAATAATCAGTGTAGATTATTTAACGCACATTGGCAAAAGGATCTATTCATTTCACAGATAGAGAATAAAAAAATATGTGAAAAACATGAAAAGGTTCTAAGTAAAATGAAAAATAAGATTTCTTAGAATAAGATATTGACTTAAATTATTGAAATAAGGAGATTAGACATTATGATGGCAGCAGATGCAGGGGCAGCAGTATTAGAAACTAATAACGATGGTCCAAAAATTCCAGATAAGAAAAAAACAAAATTTGATGTTATAATTATTGGTGCAGGTCCATCAGGATATACTGCAGGGATATATTGTTCAAGAGCAGGATATGACACATTAATTTTATCAGGAATATTACCAGGAGGGCAACTAGTTAACACTACAGAAGTTGAAAATTATCCAGGTTTTGAAAATGGCATCATGGGTCCTGATTTAATGATAGATATGAGAAAACAATCTCAAAGAATGGGAACAACAATAATTGATGATGTAGCAGTAGATGTTGATTTTAGACGTGCACCATACAAAGTACTAACAGGTTCTGAAGAATACGAAGCACGTGCAGTCATTATTGCCACAGGTGCAAATCCAAGAAAAATGGGCATAGCAGGAGAAGAGGAATTTTCAGGTAAAGGGGTTTCATATTGTGCAACATGTGATGGGCCATTCTTTAGGAATTTAGAACTAATTGTTGTAGGAGGAGGAGATTCAGCAATTGAAGAAGCAACTTTTCTAACAAAATTTGCAACCAAAGTACATGTAGTTCACAGAAGAGATGAATTAAGAGCAAGTAAAGTAATGCAGGAAAGAGCAATGAATAATGAAAAAATACAGTTTCATTGGGACTCAGAAGTCATCGAAGTAAAAGGAGATCAAAAAATGCAACAAGCAATATTAAAAAATTTAAAAACAAATGAAGAAAAAACAATTGATGTAGGAGGATTATTTGTTGCAATTGGCCATATGCCAAATACACAATTATTCAAAAGTCAAATAGATTTAGATGATGAAGGATACATCGTATTAAAAAATAAAACACATACAAACATGGAAGGAGTTTTTGCAGCAGGAGATGTTCATGATAGAAGTTACAGACAAGCAATTACAGCTGCAGGATTTGGATGTATGGCAGCAATTGATGTAGATAAATTCTTAACAGAAAATGCAGACAAATAAAAATGCACAATGCAAAAAATGTTTGAATAAATTTTATCAAAAAGAAATTTACACAATTCAACAATTTCAATATAAGGAACAACCCAAATACAAATGGACGTTAGATTTTTTTAGTAATTTAGAAATTAATGAATGGGATTCATTTTGTGAAAACTGCATCAAAGAATACTCTAAGAAATTAGATAATGCTTGGAGCAATCAAAAAGACCAAGTTATTTAATATGAATATACAAGAATTTGTATGAATCAAGATTCAGAAGAGATTAAAATAAGAATACAAGAACAGAGTAAAAAATTAACAGAATTAGGCTCAATATTAGCAAAAAATCAATTTACTTATAAAATTGAAGAAAAAACATCTAAAGAATATTGGCAAAAAAGAATCCAAGATTTAACAAAATATAACGAGACATCTTTAGCATATTATTCTCAAGTACAGAAAATGATGAATTTGATCAACATAGAAGAGGCACAAATATTTTTGTTACAAACAAGTAAGTTTCATCAATTAGGTACAGAGCTAATCAAGTTAATGCATCAAATTGAAGAAAACCCATCAATAATTAGTTCAAAAGACAAACAGCAAAGCCAGTGGAGTAAAAAGATCAAGGAAAAAATTTTACAAGTAAGTAGTAAATGTTTAGAAAATGAAAAGAGTATGAATTTAAATTTTAGAAAATTTTATGATAAAGAAATTAAGACAATATTAGAATAGATGAATCACTTTAATTTTTTAATTTGAAGTGTTGTAACTGATCCATCTTTACTCAGGTTCATTAACTCATGACCATTTCGAGTAACCCATCTAGAAATATCTTCTTCAGCATCAGGGTCATCTGCAGAGACGCTAATTATTTCTCCTACTTGCATTCGTTCTAGTTCAATTTTAGTTCTAAATACAGGTTCAGGACAAAATAATCCGGTTGCATCTAATTTTTTCTCATTTGATTCAGACATAATTATCTAATTCATAAAGAATGAATTGTCATATTAAAGTCTAATTAAAAAATAATAATTGAATTAAAATTCAATACAAAATGAAAAATTAAAAGGATTAAAAATTAAATTTATTTAAAAAGATCTTCATTTTCTGGACGAATTAAATCATCAATAGATTTATCCATCAAATCATAAGAGTAATTACGAATTATAACTACAGGAGATTTTTTTGTTTTTTCCATTACAAGTTCAGCCGCAGCAGAAAGCTCATCGGCAATAGCAATTGCAGTCACACGTAAAATTCGATCAAAAGAATCCAGAGTACCAGAATAATCCAAAATTGGATTTAAACCAGAAATTCCAATTGCACAATTAGTTTGACCCATTCTAAATGGCCTACCAAAAGTATCAGCAATTATTATGGCAATATTTTTACCAGTTTCATCTAGAATCTTATTTCGTATTAATTCAGCAGATTTATCAGAATTTAATGGTAATAGGGTTGCAAATCCATCAGCAACATTACTTTCATCAATTCCAGCATTTGCACAAATAAATCCATGATTGGTTTCAACAATAATTAAACCGCTTTTCATTCGCACTATTCTTTTAGATTCAGATAAAATTAATTCAACAATACGAGGATCCTTGTTATATTGAGAACTAATTCCTTCAGATAGTAAAGAGGTTTTAACACTAGATAAATCTACAATTCTCCCCTCTTGTTTGGAAATAACTTTTTGAGCAATAACAAGAATATCACCATCATCAATATCGGCAGAATTTATTATAATTTTAGATAAATTATCATCAGGAGTAATTTCTTTCTCAATATGAACTGGGAGTATTTGCAAGCAAATTAACTAAAACAAAGAAGTAAAAAATTGTTTAGACAGTAGTTTCTAATTCTAATTTGAAATGTTTGTTAATAATATCCAGAATTTTAGACAAATCTTTTTCCTCTAAAGTAGTAGTAGCAAGATCCTTAACTAAATCTTGTGCCCTATATGCAATTCCCAATCCAGAAACATCAAATAATTTAATATCATTAGCGCCATCAACAACACAAACAATATCCTCTTTCTTTTCACCCCATTCAGCAATTTTTATTTTTGCAGATTTTGATTTATCAGAATCCACGTTAATTTTAACACCGTCCAGTTTACCATCATTAAAAATTAAATCATTGCAATATACATAATCTAAGCCTAATTCTTTTTGTAATCTATCCATCATTAGTGTAAATCCCCCTGAAACAGCCATAATTTTCCAACCTGCAGCTTTTAAAATTCTACAAGCTTCCTTAGCTCCAGTCATAATAGGCAAATTATCAGCAACCTCTTGGCAGACTTTTTCATCTAATCCCTTTAAAGCAGCAACTCTAGTTCTAAGTCCTTCTTCCCAGTTAATTTTACCCTGAATTCCTTGTTTTGTAATTTCCCATATTTCATCTTCCTTGTTTAATTTTTCTGCAAGAATTGGAAGATATTCCTCATCTAACAAAACACCTTCAACATCAAATATTACTAGCAATAGATTTCTGATCAGAGAAAAAAATTCTAATAATATTAAAGTAGTGTCGAAATATTTTTAAAATTATTTCATATTTTCATTCATGATATTAAAGTTTAAAAAAATCCAAAACGGTAATAATAAATCACGGAGTATCCTAATAGTGTCATGGCAGATGAGCTTGAACGAAAATATGACGTAAAAATCCTAAGTACTGAAGAAAAAGTAAAATTCCCAGATGCATTAAAAGCAAAATTAAAAGAATCAGGTATGATGGATGATAAAGGAAAATTAAAACTCAAAGGAGTTAGTCCAAAAATGCTCAAAAGAATGAAACAAGAATATGTAGAATGTCCAGTTTTAAAGGAAGATATTCAATTTGTACAATGTTTCATATGCCCTAATTTCCAAAGCAGAGTTATGGGAGAGGTCTTCTGTAAAGGCGACCCAATCAAATAGGATTAAAATTTCAGCACACCACGAAAGGCTCATTAATTAAATTAATTCTCAACATGTTAGTTTGGGTAAACAAGACGTAGGAATAACAGTTTCAAAAAAAGATGATTTTAGTGAATGGTATACACAAGTAGTACTAAAGGCAAAACTTGCAGATTATGCTCCAGTTAAAGGATTGATTGTACTTAGACCAGATGGATATTCAATTTGGGAATCATTAAGAAGCACATTTGATAAAAAATTTGCACGTAATGGAATTAGAAACGGTTTTTTACCAATATTAATTCCAGAGTCACTATTAGGAAAAGAACAAAAACATTTTGCAGGATTTAATCCAGAAGTGTTTTGGGTTACTCATTCTGGAACAAATGAAATAGGGGACAGGTTAGCATTACGACCAACTTCAGAAACACTAGCATATACCCTATATTCAAAATGGATTCAAAGTTGGAGAGATCTACCACTAAAAATTAATTTTTGGAATACTGCATTAAGAGCTGAAATTAAAGCTACAAAACCATTTCTCAGAACATCAGAATTTCTATGGCAAGAGGGACACACAGTACATTCAACAAAAGATGAAGCTGAAAAAGAAGTAATGAAAATTTTAGACATCTACAAAAATACAGTAGAGGAAGAATTAGCAATACCAGTTACAACAGGAAAGAAAAGTGAAAAAGAAAAATTTGTAGGAGCAGTGTATACAACAACAATGGAATCAATTATGCCAGACGGTAAAGCATTACAAATGGGAACATCCCATTTCTTAGGACAAAACTTTTCAAAACCATTTGAAGTTAAATTTGCAGATAAAGATAACGTAGAACATTTTGCATGGCAAACATCATGGGGAGTTTCATGGAGATTGATTGGTGCAATGATCATGGCTCATGGAGACGATAAGGGGTTAGTATTACCACCAAAAGTAGCTCCAATGCAAATAGTAATTGTACCAATTTATAGAAATGAAGAAGGTAAAAACAGTGTACTACCCAAAGTGGAAGAAATTCAAAATAAGTTAGAATCAAAAGACATTAGAATTCATGTGGATGATCGAGAAGGATTGTCCCCAGGATACAAATTCAATGATTGGGAATTAAAAGGAGTTCCGTTACGAATTGAAATAGGACCCAAAGATATAGAAAATCAAAAGATAGTTGTTGCAAAAAGATACAACCTAGAGAAAATAGATTTGAGTTTTGAGGAAATTGAAAAAATACCAATAATTTTAGATGAAATACAAGTGGAGATGCTAAAAAAAGCCAAAGAACAAGCCCAAAATAATACTCTAGAGATTACAGATTATTTAGATTTTAAATCTAAAATTGAAAAGGGAGGTTTCTTCAATTCCCCATGGTGTGGAAAATTAGAATGTGAAGATAAAATCAAGGAAGAAACAGGTGCAGAGATTAGAGTAATACCATTTAACAGTGAAGACAATACAAAAGAGTGCATTTATTGCAAAGAACCAAGTACATCAATTCCAATTTTTGCAAGAGGGTACTAGGGACAATTTAGGCGCAACATAATAATACAAAAAAAATATTTTTCAAATATGACGCTTAATCCAGAATTACAAAGAAATGAATCATTATTAGAACAATTCAAGGAAACAAGAAAAAGAACATTAGAATTAGTAAAAAATTTAGAAAGTGATGATTTTGTAGTTCAAACTGCATCTTACATGAGTCCACCCAAATGGCATATCGGACATGTAAGTTGGATATATGAAGCAATCATGAGTAAATTAGATAAAAATTATGAATTTTATTCTAAAGACTTCTCAGAATATCTTAATTCCTATTATCAACAATTTGGGGTTCCACATGATAAAGCATTAAGAGGAATCACATCAAGACCAACAATTAATGAAATTTTTCAATATTTCAATACAATTAATCAAAAAGTAGAGAAATTTATTGAATCTCGAGAATTCAGTAAAGAAGAAGAAAAATTAATTGTGACTGGATTTAATCATGAATGTCAACATCAAGAATTATTAGTATATGACTTACAGCATCTTCTTGCAGAACAATATTTACCAGTAAGAAAAAATAAAATTAAAGTTCAACAACATAAACAAAAAGAATTTGTAGAAATTAAAGGTGGCATTTACACAATGGGGTATAATGGAAAAAATTATTGTTATGATATAGAATTACCAGAACACAAAACATATTTACAAAATTTCAAAATGGGAATTTTTCCAGTTACAAATAAAGAATATTTAGAATTTATGAATGATGGAGGATATGAAACATACAAGCACTGGCTATCAGATGGATGGGAAAAAGTCAAATCAAATAAATGGAATGCTCCAATGTATTGGGAAAAAATAAAGGATGAATGGTACGTAAGAGACTTTTTAGGAATAAGAGAAATTAATCCTAACGAACCAGTATGTCATGTAAGTTACTATGAAGCAGATGCATATTGTAAATGGGCAGGAAAAAGATTACCTACAGAAGCAGAATGGGAAAAAGCATCTTGTTGGGATGAAGAAAAACAACAAAAAACAGTATTTCCATGGGGAGATGAAAATCCAACTGAAGAAAAATGTAATTTATTGGAATCATACCACTGGGGATGTGCAGAAGTAGGAGCATATCCTAAAGGAAGCAGTAAATCAGGTTGTCAACAAATGATTGGAGATGTATGGGAATGGACAAGTTCAGAATTTGTAGGATATCCAGGTTTCAAATCAGGATTTGATGAATATAATGACAAATGGTTTACAAATCAAAAAGTTTTGAGAGGAGGATCATTTGGAACTCCAAAAATGTCAATTAGAGGGAGTTATAGAAATTTCTTCAGGCTAGATGAAAGATGGTTATTTTCCGGATTCAGATGTGTTGAAGATATTTAGTTTTTTGAAACCAAAGTCAATGAAAAATGTTTTTGTTCATCTAACCAAACATTTTTTATTTTAAATCCAACATCAGTTAATAATTTTTTAATTTGAGATACATGATATTTATGAGAATATTCAGTATGAATTAATTCATTCTCATTAAAATTCAAAGAAAGATTAGATTTAGCAATTATTACAGATTGAGAAACTAAAGATTTTAAATTCATTTCTATTCTTTGATCACTTTCATTGTATATTGAATGGTGAGAGAAATTGTCAAGATCAAAATCAGCATCAAGTTCATCATTGATTCTAGATAAAACATTAAGATTAAATTTTGCAGTAACACCCTGGGAATCATCATAAGCAGATTCTAGAATATTTTTATCCTTAACTAAATCCAATCCAATCAAAAATAAATCATCAGAATTCATAGTAGAAAATATTTTTTCTAAAAATAATTTACCATCATCAGGAGTAAAATTACCAAAGCTAGAACCAAGAAAAAGGATTAAATTTTTTTTATTATCATAAGTTTTAAGGAATTCTAAACCACCCTCATAAGTGTCAATTATACCGGTAATATGCAAAGTGTCATAATCTTTTAACAATTGTTCAGAACTTTCAGTCAGGATTTCAGAAATATCTATAGGAAAATATTCTGTTTTAACCTGTAATTTAGTAAAAATATCAAGAATTAAGCGAGTTTTTACAGAAGCACCACTTCCAAGCTCTACCAAATTCATATTTTCATCAAGATAGGAAGGTAAATCCTGTTTTAATTTTTTTAAAATACTAATTTCAGTTCTAGTTGGATAATATTCAGGAAGTGAAGTAATAGATTCAAATAAATCAGAACCTTTTCTATCATAAAAAAATTTAGGATTAATAAATTTAGAATTTTGATTTAAGCTATAAGATATTTCTTCAGCAAATGATTTTTCAATTTTAGTAGCATGTGGTTTAAAATAACGAAGTTTGGAATCAACAATATATTGTTTGTAATCTATTATTTTTTCTGAAAAATTATTCAAGTATTAATTCCGTATTTATTTAACTTAAAATTCTTATCGTAATTTTTACGCTTAGAACATATTTCTTGATATACCTGATGAATAATAGATCAGTATTGACAGAAATATTGAAAATTGAAAATTTAAAAAAATATTATATAAAAAAGAAGATATTCAGTTCAGACTCATCAATTGTTAAAGCAACAGATAGGATTTCATTTTCAATTAAAAAAGGAGAAGTATTTGTATTAGCAGGAGAATCAGGTTCAGGTAAATCAACAATTGCAAAATTAATTCTGAAAGCAATACCCGCAGATGAAGGAAAAATTATTTTTGAAGATCAAGAAATAGATGAACAGAAAAAGAATTTACAAAAAATTAGAATGAATTGTCAAATGATTCACCAGGATCCATATGATTCAATCAATCCAAGAATGAAAATTAAGGATATCATATTAGAACCACTTGAAATTCACAATGTAGGGAATAAAGAAGAAAGACATAGAAGATTATTAGAAGTTCTAAAGGAAGTCAAACTAGAACCGGTTGAAGAAATTATGAAAAAATATCCACATATGTTATCAGGAGGACAAAGACAAAGAGTGGTGTTAGCTAGAGCACTAGCATTAAAACCAAAAATTATTTTGGCAGATGAACCAGTTTCAATGTTAGACGTATCAATTAGAGCGGAAATGTTAGAATTAATGAAACAATTACAAGAAAAATACCAAATTTCATTTATTTACATCACACATGATTTAGCAACAGCAAAATATTTTGGCCAAAGAATTGCAATTTTATATCTAGGCAAAATTGTGGAAACAGGTCCAATTAATCAAGTATTAGAAAGTCCAAAACATCCATACACACAGGCATTAATTGATGCAATTTCAGAACCAGATCCTAGTAACATTCACAAAATAAGAGAGATAAGAATTAAAGAATCAGATACAGAAAAGAGCGTAAAGGGATGTAGATTCAAATCAAGATGCCCATATGCAATTGAACAATGTGACATAGAACCAAATTTAGAAGAAATAGAAAACGAACATTTTGCAGCTTGTCATGTTGAACTAAACTAAGTTGTTTTTACTGAAGGCATACGTTTGTCTTTATACGTAACAACATTAGAAACACCATTTTTAGGAAATACACCATAAATTAACTTGGCTTTTTGGATTACAGAATCTTTCAAAGAAACCATAATGAATTGACTTTCCTTAGATCTTTCCTCCAAAATTGTAGATAGTCTTTCAGCATTAGGTGCATCAAGATGTGCATCAACTTCATCAAACAAGTAGAACGGAGAAGGTTTGAGTTTCTGCAATGCAAGTACAAATACAATTGCTGCAAGTGTTTTTTCACCTCCACTAATTGATGTTGATTCTCTTTTTGGCTTGTTTGGGAATTGAATCAAATAAGATATTCCAGAATTAAATATATCATCTTCATTTTGTAATTCCAACCAAGCATTACCGCCAGTCATTTTATTGAAAATCAATCTAATCTCTTTATCGACTTTGTCAAATGCATCCAAGAATGTTTGTCGCTTGTCTCTTTCAATACTTTCAATAAATTTAACAATTCCAGTTCTTTCTTCTTCCAAGGAATTCTTTCTAGCAGACATTGACCTGTATCCATATGAAACTTCAAGGTAGGCTTCAGGAGCTTTTGCATTTAATGCGTTAAGTGAGGATAATTCAGTAGTCAAGCCTTGGACAATTGTTTCAACATCAAATGTTTCCATATCTTTGTCAAATCCAAAGGCTGAAAGAATTTGTTGTAATTTTACTTCATTTTCAACTAAATCTTGTAAATCACGATTCAAAGAGTCAGATTTACGCTGAAAGTCATTAATTTTTTTAGTTAATTCTCTATCTTTTTCAGTTAAAGTTTTGAGTTTATCATCAATTTCTTGGACTTGTCCAATGGAAGAGCCAGAGGTAGAGATTAATTCCTGTTCTTTTTCTCTTAATTTTTCTAAAATTTCTCTTTTAGGGGTTTTTTGTTTTTCTAAATCATTAATTTTTATTTCAATTTGTTCAGACTCAGAATGTAAAGAAGTTTCTTCATCATTTAATCTACTTGTTTGGGATTTTTCACGATTATCTTGAGTTTGCATAGTAGTTAATTGAGATGATTTATCACGGTATTCATTCATAATTGTAGTGTATCGTTTTTCAATTTCAGATTTTTTAACATTAATTTTTGACAACTCACTTGCAATTCTAGTTTGCTCCCCACTAGCATAGTTTTGCTCAACTATACCAATACGATCAAGTAATGATTCAAGATGAGATTCATTAGTAGAAACTTCAGATGAAATAATATTATTTCTAGATGTCAAATCAGAAATTCTTTGAGTTAATTTTTCTTTTGTTTGTTTAGCAGAACTAATTCTAGATTGTATGTTTGAATAATTTTCAGATACAGAAGTTAGAGCATTTTCAGACAAAGATAGTCTGTCAGAATAAGATTGAATTGAATCATCTAATTTTTTTAACGAATGTTTTTTCTTTAGCATGTATTTTTTTATCAAACTAATAGATTGAATTAATCCATCAATATCACTACTCATTGAAATTAATTTTGTAAGTTTAGAAATTTTTGAGTTGATATCAATTACAACTGTTCCGCCTTTGGCTTCAAAATATTCACCAGTTAGAGTGACTGATTTGTAGCCTAACTGAGATAGATTGTAAGCAGATTCACGGGTTTCAGTTAGCACAATATTTCCAAAAAGGAATGTTTTGAGTGCCAAATGTACATCATTAGCCTTGACAAAATCAGACAAAACGCCAATTATTCCAGATTCTTTAGGCAAAGTGAGTTTGAATTTTGGGATAGCATCAAGAGGAATGATTTTTAATTTTGGAAGTTTTTTACTTCGTGCAACTTCGGCAATTCCTAGCAGTGTTGCAAAATCTTTTACAACCAATGCTTTAATCCAATCAGAACTAACGGCTAAAACAGCTCGCTCATATTTTTTATCCCATGAAATCATTTCATAAACAATTCCATCAATACCCAGTTTTGCGCCATCCTCTTTTAATTTTGCAACTGTATAATCTTCGTGCATAAATCCTTTTACGGTTTTAATTTTTGACTCGTATTGATTTGCAGCTTTGTCAGATTTTTCTAAAATAAATCCCAACTCATCCATGTCGTGATTTATTTTTAATTTTCTTTCTTTTAATTTTGAAATTCTAGATTTTAATTCAGATATGGTAGCATTGTGATTACTAGTTAAGGAGAATAGTTTAGATTCCAAATCAGTCAAGTCTACAACATTTTTTTCTGTTTGAGTTAAGGTATCAGTATTGGATGTTATTTTTAATTCAGATTCATTTTTTTCATGTAAAATTTTAGAAAGTTTTAGTTTTACATCATTGAGTTGAGTAGTAAGGGTTTTAATTTTATTATCGACTTCTGATTTTTTTGCAGCAGCTTCTGATTGAGATATAAGAATTTTATTTCTATCCAAATCAACTGATTCTAAATCAGAATTTATTTTATTTTTTTGCTCATTAGTGTCTTCTATAGAGTCTTTAATTTTTTGAATTTGAATATCTATGTCTTGTCTAGCAGTGTCAATTTCTTCTAACTCAATTTTTATTTGAGGAATACGAATATTGATTTGGTCTAATCTTTTCTTTGATGCAGAAATTGCAGTATTGTCAATCTCATACTGCTCCATTGCAGAACTAATTTCAGCATCAAGTGTAGACTTTGCCTGAGTGTAGTCATTTGCAGCATTCATCAATGTAGATTTTTCAGAATCTAAAACCCCAATTTCACCTTTCAAAACATTTCGTTCACCATCAAATGTAGTCATTTCTTGTGTTAATTCAGACAAAGTTGTCTCTTTGTTGGATTTTCTAGCAGAAATTATCTTCATTTTATTAGCAGCAGCAATTGCTTTGTAACGATTTAACTCACGTTCCAAAATATCATGACGTAACTTTTGATTTCTTTCTTCTTCTAATTCATCAATACGGTTCTTAATTTCACCCATTTTAGCAAGTGCAATTTCAAGTCGTCTATCTGCCTCATCAAGTTGTTTGATTGATTCAGATTTCTTTTCATCAAAGTAGGATAATCCAATTAAATCTTCAATTGTTTTTCTTTTTTCTTCAGATGTGAATTCAGATATTCTAGTTACAGTTCCTTGTTGGACTGCATTTAGTTGTCCCAAACCAGCATTTGCCATATCAAGCAAATCAAGAATATGACTTCGTTGAGTTTTCTTTTTGTTAAGATAGTAAGTATTTTCACCATCTTCAGATAGTTCTCTAGTAATCTCAACTACATCGCTATCTACTGGAATTTTTCTGTCAGTATTATCAAAATGTACACTTGATCTTGCCATTTTAGGTCCACGACGTGCACCCTCAATATCATGAATTAAAGATCGAAGTTTATCAACTCTCATTACTTTGGGTTTATTTTCACCCATTGCAAAAATAATTGCGTCCAAAATGTTACTTTTACCAGATCCATTTGGACCAGAGATCGATACAAGACCAGGTTCAAACTGAACAGTGGTATTTTTAAATCCAAATGATTTGAAACCAAAGATCTCTACTTTTTTTACATGTACCAATAGAGATCATTTTTCCTTAGATAGGATAATCGATGCTTAACAATTTTTGTTGACTCTATTGATTAATTTTTCTTGTTACATTATGAAATTTTTCGTAGTGGTGGTAATTATGAAATAACTTGTGTCAAAAAAGAATTACTCAAACTGAGCCTAGATATAATTAGTAAGAAAACAATTGAAAAATATGACGAGCGTAGGATTGATCCAAACAAAATCATACGTAAATAACAAAGAAGGGATTCAAAATATTTCAAAATTATTAAAAAATTTAGGCAATGCAGAAACAGAAATTGTTTGTCTTCCAGAGCAATGGCTACCAAATAATGAGATTAAAGATTACGATCAAGAATTTTTAGAATTTAAAAAAATTTCAAAAGAGTACTCAATGACAATAATACCAGGGGCATTTTATGAAAAAAATGGAAACAAAATATCAATTAATTCACCAGTTATCAGTCCAGAGGGAGAAATAATTGGAAAACAAGAAAAAATTCACCCTTATGACTATGAAAAAGAGACAGTTAGTGCGGGAACAGAGGCCAAAATTTTCAAAACATCATGTAAATTTGGAATTATGATATGTTATGATACAGTGTTTCCAGGCGTGGCACAGATGTTGGCCAATAAAGGTGCAGAAATTCTGTTTTCACCAAGTAGAATTGTAAAAGAGGGGATAGAGCCATGGAAAATGTACGTACAAGTCAGATCTCTAGAAAATAGAATTCCAATTATCGCCCCAAATGTTGAAAATATAAAATTCGGCGGAAACAGCATGATAATAGAATTAGTAAAAGAAGAAAAAATAGTTAAAACAAAAATTACAAAACCAGAAGGTGGATTCGAAATATCAGCAGATATTACACTTTCAAATTACAAGAAAATGAGAATACAAAGATCAGAAGACAGGAATAAGTTTCAATAATCATTCATTTGCAACAAACTTTTCACAATCAGCCTTTGCTTTAACATCAGAAGTCTGTTCTATTGGGTGTTTCATTAAATATGCACTTGCAGGTTTAATTGGACCTCCAATCTTTCTGTCAAGAGCAATTTTTGCCAATCTAATTGCATCAATAACAATACCAGCTGAATTAGCTTTATCATCAACTTCCAAACGAACTTCCATGTTATATGGAATGTTTGCCCATTGACGACCTTCAATTCGCATAAACATCAATTTTGTATTACCTAAAAACGGAATAAAATCAGAAGGACCTACATAAATCTGATCATCATCTAATCTTTCTTTTAATTGACTTTGAACACTTTCAGTTTTAGAAATTTTCTTAGAGACAAGTCTATCTTGTTCTTTCATATTTAGAAAGTCAGTATTTCCACCTACGTTAATCTGATAAGTTTTTTCAATTTTTGTTCCTCTATCACTACATAATTTAGCTAAAGTTCTATGAACAATAGTTGCACCAACTTGTCCCTTAATATCATCACCAATACATGGAATATTTTTTTCTTGGAATTTTTTTGCCCATGTTTCATCTGATGCAATAAAAGAAGGAATACAATTTACAAATGCAGTGTTAGTATCAAGACAAACTTGTGCCCAGAATTCGGTAACCTTATCAGAACCTACAGGTAAGTATGAAACAATAATTTCAACACCAGTGTCTTTGATTATTTGTTTTGCTTCAGCAGTAATTTGTTCAATGGTTTTAGTACTAGTAAGAGGATTAATTTTATTTTCTACCCAAATTCCAACACCGTCTAGTAAAGGACTTTCATGAATCATTGCGTCTGTTTTAGGCATGTCATCTTTTGCAATCCAATTAACCATGTTAGGAGATTCGTAAATTGCATTCATCAAAGTGTTTCCAACTTTATTTTCAGCAACATCAAATCCACAAACAAAATCAATGTCATGAATTCCATACCCGGCTAATTTATCATGAATAATTCCAGTAACTTCTTGAGAAGGATTTTTCTTATAATATTCGATTCCCTGAATTAGTCCAGAAAAACAATTACCAATACCAACTAATCCGACTTTAATTCTATCAGTCATACAGAATCTATTAAAATAAGGCGGTTTAAAGCTTACTTAGATAAATAAAAAAACCTATTATTCAATGGGAATTAGAGTTAAAGTATGACATCATCAGAAATCATCATTAAAGAATTCAAAGAATTTAATTTAGAAGAAGGTTATCTAATTGACGGATTTCCATCAGTAGGATTCAGTAGTGCAATTGCAACAGAGTCAATGATAAACACATCACAATTTGAATTAGGAGGAATAATTGATTCAAAAATATTTCCACCTATTAGTGTGATAAAGGAAGGCAAACCAAACTATCCATCAAGAATTTTTATCAATGAAGATTTGAAAGTAGGTGTATTCTCATCATATCTCAATTTAGATCAAACATTACACAGACAAGTATCAGAATCAATGTTAGAATGGTCAAAGAAACACAAAATTAAATTAATTGTAAGTAGTGTTGCAGTAAAATCAGAAAAAGAAAATTCTGAAATGATGGGAGTTGGAAGTACAGAATCAGCTAGGAAAAAAATTGAAGAAGCAGGCTTAAAGGTATTAGATCATGGTACAATTCCAGGAATTCCAGGAATGTTACTAAATGAAGGAAGTATAACAAATCAAGATGTAATTGTAATAATTTTCAATACGTCTGGAGAAGGTCCAGATTTCAAATCAAGTGCAGAATTATGTATGGCAATGTCAAAATTAATTCCAGGAGCATCGTGCGACATACCATCATTACAAAAAGAAGCTGAAAAGGCAGAAGCTACAATCAAAGAAACACAAGAAGAATCAACTCATCTAAAAGATTCAATGTATAGATAGATTTTTGATCATGAATAGATAAGTATGAAAAAAATATGATCCAGATAATAGAATTTGCAGTTTTAGTTATAATAATTTCAGCATCAGGAGTAATGTCACCAGGACCGCTGTTTGCAGCAAATATCACATATGGGTTAAGAGAAGGTGTAAAATCAGGGATTAAAATTGCAATAGGTCATTCAATTGTAGAACTTCCACTTGTAATTATATTAGGAGTTGGAGTATTTTCTTTAGAAAGTTTTCCAGAATTCAGAACAATCATAGCAATTTTTGGAGCATTCACACTTTTCGGATTTGCAGCTATGCAAATTAAGACAACATTAGAAAGAAAGAAAGAAAAAGAAACAAAACCAAAACAAGGACCAATTGTTACAGGGATTTTATTTAGTGCCTTAAATCCATTTTTCATAGTATGGTGGATAACAATAGGATTCAAATTAATTTCAGATGCAATGATGATATGGGCATTTGCAGGAATACTAATTGTATTTGTGTTGCATATTTGGATGGACTTTGCATGGTTAGGAATCACAGCATTTCTAGCATCAAAAAGTAGAAAAATTATTTCCAATCGAAATTATAAAGTAATGATGTTAGGATTAAGTTTAACATTAATTTATTTTGGAATTACATTTTTAATTGAAATAATTGCTTAACCACAATCTAAAATTTCAATTGTAGGACTACACTGATTATTAAAAGTATTAATTTTTTCAAGAATGGATTCACAAAATTCAGGATCAAATGATTTTTCATTAAGATTTATCTCATTTAAAATCATAAAATGTTCTACACCACAAGATGTATCATAAGTAAATAAAATTACTACAAAAACAAAAATTCCAAAAATAATTAGAAGTATATTTCTTAAATTACTCTTTAGTAATATCAATTTCCATATTTGAAACATTACGTTGTTTCCCATCTTGGGAAGTAAGGGAATCAGATGAAATTCTGACATCACTAATCACATAACCAACAGTGTCCATTCTTTTAATGATCATTTGAGATACATCAACTGCTTGTGTAATTCTTTTACCACGAGCTTTAATGGTAATACTTGGCCTGGTTGATAGTTGAGTTAATGTTGCAGAAACATAAGTCATAATGGGTTTTGTGCCAATGAAAATTATATTACGTTCTTCAGGTGTTTCAGATTTAGTTTCTTTTGAAACATCTGAAGGTTCTGGTGTTGGTTCAGGTTCTGGTGTTGGTTCAGGTTCTGGTGTTGGTTCAGGTTCTGGTGTTGGTTCAGGTTCTGGTGTTGGTTCAGGTT
>CALCPD010000084.1 GCA_937897875.1 uncultured Nitrosopumilaceae archaeon | reverse complement strand
AAAGAAAGATAAAATTCATAAAATATGAATGAATCTCTAAAAATTTTATTTTGTTTTACATTAATTGTGATATCAATTTCATATTATGAAACAAATAATGCATTTGGGGATAAACAAACCAAAGAACAGATGAAAATAGCATTTAAAGATGCAACAAAATTATTTCAAAATGGAGATTATAATCAAGCAATTACAATCTATGATCAAATTTTAGAATCGAGTCCAAATAATATTTCTACACTAAACATGAAAGGTATTGCATATAGCAACATGGAGCAACATACCAAATCATTAAAACAATTTTACAAAGTATTGGAAAATAATCAAGAAAACGCAAGAGCATTAACAGGAATGGGCGTAGGTTTTGGTAATCTAGGAGAATATTCTGAATCACTATCATATTTAAAAAAAGCAGATGAAGTAAATCCAAATAATACAGTAATTACAAATTATAAAGATATCATAGAAAATACTTTGAAAAAATACCCATACACACCTACTGAAAAACCAACCAATACAATGAAACAAACTAATGGAAATATTCCAAATTGGGTTAAACAGACAACCAATTGGTGGGCAATTGCAAGTATTAGTGATGAAAAATTTACAAATAATATACAGTATCTAATAAAAAAAGAAATTATCACAATACCAGAAAATAAAAAATTTGAAAATACAAATGAATTAAAAATGATATCATCAATTAGAAATAATTTAAGCATATGGACTCAAAACGAAACATCAAATGATGAATTTTATAAAAACGTTAATTGGTTAATTGAAAATAAATTTATCGAAATAGATTCAAAGAAAACAATAGAAGAAATTGAATATGAAAGATATTTGTTTGACAGATATTTAAAAAATATTTTGAAGAAGATGCAAGAGGAAACAAGGTACATTGAATATTCAAATCCAAGTCAAGATGTAATCAAAAAATTTCTTAGAGATGTGGAGAAATGGAATTTTACTAAAGAAGTAGAGATGTCATCAAATGATTTTCCCAGTCCAACCTATGAAATAATTGATGATACATACATAATAAAATATAAAATTTACATTAACGAACAACCTTTAGGATTACCCCTAGATCACACAAGTACTTTGAAAAACACATTTGAATTTTGGGAGAAAATGGAATTAAAGACCAATAATCAAGATGCCAAGGTAAAATTTGAAATTGTTAATTCAAAAGCAGATGCAAATGTATGGATTACATGGGTAGTTAGAAACATCGGAGAAGGAGTGTTAGGACACGCACATCTAGGAAAAGGAGTTGTAGAAGTTGCATTGGGAGATTATAATTGTGATGGAAGTTTTCAATTGTATGATGTGAAAAGTGTTGAAGCAATCATGACTCACGAATTAGGTCATTCTGTAGGATTACCGCATACAAATGACAAAGAAAATATCATGTATCCATCAATGACACCATCTTATGCATATTGCTTGTTAAGTTAAAAAAGTCCATATCAACATAGATTAGAAATAAATTAAAATATTATTTTAAGGAATTTTGAAATTCTAATTTATCCCAGGGAAATACTACATAAGAAGAATCAAAAGTTTTTTCAGCATATACTAATTGTTCAGGATATTTCATTCCACGTCTAGCAAAAAGTGTTGCAAATACAAATTTTGATGAATTATCAACATTTTGAAGTGTATCATAAAATGTTTTGCCACTATCATAGATATCATCTACAAATAAAGAACTAGATGAAATCATTTTTTGATCAACAAGAATTGTTTTAATTCCAAGAGAATCAGATAATAATCTAGACGGAATTAATCCACCACGGCTAACTGTAGTAATGCTAGAAAAAGTTCTAGATAATTTTGAAATATTTTTAGAAAGTTTTCCCACTAAAGATTCAATATCATTCCAATCAACATGTTGTGCTGCAATCATAAAAATAATTATAATTTACAAGGAATTAAGTTCTTGTAATCAAAATGTTTTGATGGGATTTTTTTTAATACATTCAATAATTTTTAGAATTTTAAATGGAATATCACCAAAATCCTTATCTTTTTCACGAGATACTAACAAAACATCATCATTACTAAGTGGGAAACTCATCACAAGTACTTTATCTCTGTAGGATAACGAAAAATGAACTATACCAAATTCAGTATCAAATTCATGTCTCATTCTTACACGTAATGCAAGTTCCATGAACATCATCTCATCTTGTTTTTTTGCTTCAAGAGAGAGCAAACCATCTTTCATACCACCAGCAGCTAAATGTCCCCTAGCATTGATGAATCTAGCAGAACGCATCTTAGGATCCAGTTGGAGAATTTGTTTACAAATTCCCTCTAATTCCTCGACGTTATCCACGTACATAATAGAGGAATAGAACTATTTATTGCGATCTGAATTAATCAGTAAGGGTGCAATCAAAATCATCCAAGGATTCAGCCGAATCACCCGTAGAAATGACAGAATATTACAAGCACTTGTCACTATTTTGGACAGATATCATACATCTGATGTCAAGTAAACCGCAAGCCCTAACATCAATAGGTCCAATGAGAGCATTTGCAGCAAATTCAAAAAAAATAGCAGTAGAATTAATTGAAATAAATGAAAATTTGTTGGGATTCAACCAATACATTACAGAATACTATAAACAATTATCAGAGACATGGGGAGTAGCTCAAAAAAAAGTTAACCAAAAAGCACCAAAGATTCCCCAAGACGTGGAGCAAATAGAAGCAACCAAAAGAATATGGATTGATATTTTTGATAATGATTTTACGGAGTTATTTGATTCCAAAAAATTTGGAGAAAATTATGGGAATTTAGTATCAAAAGAATTGGAACTAACAAAACACTGGAATAATATTACAAATGTAATTTTACAATCAGTTAACCTTCCAAGCAAGGAAGAAGTTGATGAGGTGTATAAAGAAATTCATTCATTAAAAAAACGTGTTTCAAAATTAGAACTAGAATTAAAAAAGGAGAAAAGAAAAAATGCAAAATGAATCAACGATAGATCCTAAAATCATAGAAGAAGTTTTAAAATTTAGTAGAAATGTAATTGAGGCTCCAAAATTTGTATCAGCACCAGATGAAATAAATTTAGAAGTTACACCACACAAAGTTGTTCAACAAATAGATAAAACTAGATTACTACACTACAAGCCAATTAGTGGCACTAAACATAAAACACCTTTGTTAATCTCATATGCACTAATTAACAGATATCACATTTTAGATATACATCCAGAAAAAAGTTGGGTACGAAATCTACTAGAACAAGGATTTGAAGTGTACATGTTAGACTGGGGAACTCCAACTAGTATGGATAAATATTTAGATTTTGATGATTATGTGAATGGATATTTAGAATCATCAGTAGAATATATCAAAAATCAATCATCCACAGAACAAATTTCATTACAAGGATATTGTACTGGTGCAACAATTGCTACAGCATATACTGCATTATACCCAGAAAATGTCAAAAATTACATTGCAACTGCACCAGTAATTGACGGATGGAAAGACACTACAGTGATTAGTAATTTGGCAAAACATATGGATGCAGACAAAATGGTTGAAACAATTGGAAACATGCCTCCAGAATTCATGTATTATTGCTTTTCAGTTTTAAAACCCTTTGAACAAGGAATTGAAAAATATGTCAAATTTTTCAAAAATATTGATGATAAAAAATATGTAGATAATTTTTTGAGAGTTGAAAAATGGT
Organism: uncultured Nitrosopumilaceae archaeon; assembly: GCA_937897875.1. Lineage (GTDB taxonomy): Archaea > Thermoproteota > Nitrososphaeria > Nitrososphaerales > Nitrosopumilaceae > Nitrosopumilus. The sequence continues at coordinate 5,182 of CALCPD010000084.1, read as the reverse complement.
TAGGAGACACACCTCCCATTCCAGGAGAATTATTCAAACAATGGATTAAAGATATCTATCAACAAAACCTTCTCATTCAAAATAAAATGCATGTAGGGGACGAACTCATAGATTTAAAAAAAATAGACATGCCTGTGTTCACACAAGTAGCAGTAGGCGATCATTTAGTTTCACCAGAATGTAGCATGCCATTACATTATGCAGTAGGCAGTAAAGATAAGACTTTGAAAATTTATCCAACAGGACATGTAGGAATGATTGCTAGTTCATTATCACAAAAAAAAGTGTTACCAGAGATGGGAGCATGGTTAGCAGAAAGATCATAAAAAAGTGGGGGTAAAAAAATACCACTAGTTATTTTTAGTTGCGAATGCAGAAATCCAAGACTGTAGAATATTTTTATTTAATTCAACAAATGATTTTGCATTATCATTGAAGGTTTTGATGTTTTGTTGTGTAGCATCAATACTAGCTAATACTATCTGATTTTGTATAGATGATGCTTTTACAAATTCTTCAGTTGTATCATCAATTACCTTTAATGTAGTACTAGGGACATCAGATGCAATACCTGCTTTTATTACAAATTCTTTTTGAATTGCGATAGAAGAATCTACCATATTTTCAAATGCTTGTAAATATTCCTGTTGTACATTTGTAATTGATTGATGATATTGTGGCACTGATTGTTTAACACCATTAAACATCTTATCAACATTTTCTTGATATACAGAAAATATGTCTTTAGAATTTACTTTGATTGTTTCGTTTTTACTCAATTTTTCACCTCCTTAATTTTAGATTTTTTTGCGATTGGTAAAATTATAACTTGAACCAAGTCGCCATCACCTAGACCAAGGGCGTTACGTTCAGCTTCAGGAATTGAAATTCTACCATTGCTGCTAATGGTGGTTTTGTATGCACCCCAATTCATAAAAGATGGAAGCATTTGTCCGATGTTAAACATAGTATCCATACTTTTTGTTTGCATAGATGACATGTTATCCATAATATTGGATTGAGTCTGTCGGGTTTTATCAGAAACATCTCTTAGAGTTTCTAATGGATTGAATGTTTGATCAGATTGATTAGTCATCAAATTACCAAAACTTTTCATAAATTCAGTTTGAGCTTGACCACTTTTTTGAATCCAATCTTTAAACATGGTTGTTGGATCATATTGGTTACTATTACCATTCATTACCAATGATAGACAATAAACGGTATTTAAATCCTTTTACTGGTTATTTAAAAATTCCAATACACGAGATGCGAATAATTCGGGTTCCTGAACATATGGAGTATGACCACAATTACGCATTTCATGAAATTTACAATTGATTATAGAAGATACAAAATCATCTGCAAAAGTAATAGGAATTACGGGGTCATCAGAGCCCCAGATTACCAAAGTAGATGAAGAAATATTTTCTAGTTTTTTAGTAATTAAATCACAATTTTTTAATCCCAATAAAGTAGACATGAAAGCAAATTTTGCATTGGGTAATTTCATTCGAGTTACAAATCCATCAATTATGGTCATAGGAATTTTCTTACCAGATCCATCCATTGTTTCAAATGCATTTTTTGCACTTTGCTGATTTGGATATAAGGCAGCCATGATATATGCATCAAGAGCAAAAGTAGATTGTTTCATAATTCCAGAAGGAGATACCAAAATTAACTTGTCAACATGTTGAGAATTAGATGAAGTGTATTCTGCAGCTATTTGACCACCAAGAGAAGAACCAATGATACTAGTTTGTTCAACACCCAAAGAGATCAAAAATTTTTTTAAAAAATTTGAAAAATAATCAATTGTATAATCAGCAATAGGTTTGTCACTATAACCAAATCCAATTAAATCAGGTACGATTACATGGAAATTACTTTCAAAAAAAGGCAATACATATTGCCATCTTTCAGATGAAGCACCCAAACCATGAACAAGTACAAGAGTTTTTTTAGAAGATCCAGATTCAAGATAACGGATTTTATTTCCATCAATTTCTACAAACTTCTCTTCCAATGTTTTAGCGTCAAGTTCATTACTAGATAAGTATAATGAATTGAGCGATCAAAAATATATCACATATTTTAAAATTATGAGAATAGGGCAAAATAGTATCGTATTTTAAGATCAAAAATAATAGAATTTTATGATAAAAAAGAAAATTTCCAAAATTTTTGTCCCGTTAGATGGATCAAAAAATTCTATACGAGGTTTAGAGACTGCAATTACTTTAGCAAGAAATTGCAGTGCAACAATTACTGGTTTCTATTCTATTAATGCCCAACCAAATTCAGAGTTCAAAGGAGTAGGTTCTGTGAATAAATCATTCAATGAGGAAATCAAAAAATTCATGGAGCAAGCCAAAACCCTAGCAGCACAAAACGGCATTGTATTCACAGATAAAATTGCAAAAGGAGAAATCGGATACAACATAATTAAAGCAACTCATGGAAAAACAAAATACGACATGATAGTTATGGGTTCCAGAGGCAGAAGCAATACAAAAGAAATTTTCTTTGGAAGTGTATCAAATTATGTCATACATACATCCAAAATTCCAGTACTAATTGTAAAATAATTTTTTTAGAAACCCTGTTTCTTAAAATATTTTTGATGGTAATCTTCTGCTTTGTAAAATTCAGGAGCAGGAACAATTTGAGTTACAATAGGATCATCAAATGCTTTAGATGAATCTAAAGATTCTTTAGATTTCTCAGCAATTTCTTTTTGTTGTTCATCATGATAAAAAATTGCAGAGCGGTATTGGTTTCCAACGTCAGGTCCTTGTCGATTTAATGTTGTAGGATTATGATTTTTCCAAAATACATCCAATAATTCCTGATAAGATATCTCATCAGGGTTAAATTCAACTTCAACAGCTTCGGCATGACCAGTTTGATCAGTACATACTTCCTCATATGTTGGATTAGGCAACTGTCCACCAATGTATCCAACAGCAGTTGAAGTTACACCTTTAGTTTTACTAAGTAAATCCTCAACATGCCAAAAACAGCCTGCACCAAAAGTTGCTTTCATTTCAATAAAATTTTCACAATACCAAATTAAAAGGATGTGATTAAATTAAAAATTAATTTACATCTGTAAAAATTTCTACAACCTTTTTGGCTAAATTTTCAATATTTGCAGTTGGTTCAGCAGAAATCAGTAGCAGGATCTGAGTAATAGGAAAAGGAAAACTCACTAAAACAGCTTTATCACGTCGTGCTGCAAGATAATTGATAGGACCTAAACTTTCATCGTATTCTTTTCTAATGGAAGCTTTAGAAACAAATTCCAGAAATGATTGTAATCTAGTTTCATCACCTTCATGTGGAACTAAGCCTTCTTTGAATCCGCCAGCAACCAACTGTCCGTCTTTATCAACAATTCCAGCAAATCGAATTTCAGATTCAGATAATAATTCAGTACATTTTTCACCGTACATTTGGAATTTATTAGATTCAGCCATTAATGCAATTAAGTCAATATCAAGATAAAAACCTATTCAGAACAAAAAAATAATTTATTCAGATTTATTATTCAAAACACATTTCAAAAGAACATAATCAATAATTTTTTCTTCAGAAGCTTTTTTCATTTTTAGTAGTGATTTGTAAAGAATTTTTTCCATATATCCAGGGTATTGTTTAAGGATATTAGCACTCAAAGAACTTCTATTTTCAACATAATAATCTGCCAAAGGATCGTATACATTGGAACCAATTAATGACTCATCAATTATTTTAAATCCATTAGTAGTTAGAAGATTTTTTAAATAATTCAAACTATAATGTTCAGAAGACCAAGTAAATTTTAACAAGCCTAATTTTCCAATAGATGAACTTCCAACTGTGATAGGTACAGCCATTACAAGAAATCCAGAAGAAGTCAAAACTCTTCTAGATTCAGCAACAAAATCACCCAAAGGTTTGAAATGTTGTGCAGATTCTAAAGCCAAAACACGGTCTACAGAGCCATCAACAAAAGGTAATTTAGTAGAAGTTGAATTTAAAAAATTAATATTTTTTTCATGTTTTGAAAAAGATAATTGTTTGAAATTAATATTTACGTCATAAAGTTTCAGATTAGGATAAGTGTCACGCCACAATTTAGAAGGTGCAGACAATCCACTTCCAACATCAATAGCATTTTTAGCAGTGGATAATTCAGATAAATCTCCAAAAACATTGCATAGATTGTTTTGTGCAGAAACTGGGTCCAAATGTTTTGAAGACCAATAACCAAAATTGAGCATAGTTCCACTAGTGGCAATTTGCATCACAGGTGACAAAGTATTGTAAAGATTGATCACATCTTTTTCATTTTTACGAAAGGTCCAAAGAAACACATCAAAAGGATTTATGGATATCAAAAATTAATTCAAATTGAATTAAAATTGCCACTATTAATTTCTAAGTTAATTATTAAAAATTTTCACAAATATTTTAATAATTAAGGTATTTTACTAGGTAAAAAAAATATTATTTATTGAGCAACATAGATAATTCAGAATCATCAAAAATAATACTTGCCAAGTGGAAAGATAGATTTTTTGCATGGTTGGTGGATTTTGTCATTATTTCACTAATATCATCATCAATATTCTTTCTATCTTTTCTATACCTAGATTATAATTTTGAAAATTTTATCACCAATGATGGAATGTATATTCCAACAAGTGTTATGTTTTTGTCATATTGGATAATTTTAGAATATAAAACAGGTCAAACTATTGGGAAAAAAATGTTCAATCTAAAAGTTACAAATAATCAAGGTGAAAAACCAAGTTTAATGGGAGTAGTTATCAGTAGTTTTGGAAAATCATTCATACTTCCAGTAGATATGATCTTAGGATTGATCATAACTAATGACAAACGTCAAAGAATATTCAATAGAATGGGAAACACAATAGTAATTAAAATAAAAAATAATGATGACGGTACGAACCCCAAATATTCTAAAGATTAGTAATTAAAAATTTGAAGTAAATAGGCACATAAACCATAATCTAGTTATTGTAAACTAATCTAAATTGAATGCACATCATTCCTAGCAAATAATAACAAAGTGCTACGGTTTTAATGGAAAAGAATAATGCAAGAAATGAACAGTATTGGGAATTCCTGAAAAAATTAAATCCATTCAAGATGAGATGGCAAAAACTCAGAT
>CALCPD010000083.1 GCA_937897875.1 uncultured Nitrosopumilaceae archaeon | reverse complement strand
ATTTTACTTTTATCGATGCCTAAAGATTTTGCAAGTAACTCTATTCCTCCTTCTTGAGGTGTGTATTGTGTGTGAATCCAAATTACTTTGTCATAATTTTCTGAATTTGATGCTACTTCTTCTTGTGAAACTTGTCCAGGAGGTTGAATTTTTCCAATTTTTTCTAAATTCTTTCTATATTTTTCTATTCCATCACAAATCATTACTACAAATTTAGTTCCTTTATTTGCACTAGCTAATTGTAAAGTTGCATAGAGTTCTAGTGCACTACTTTCACCAATGTCGTGACCTTTATCTACAAAGAATTTTAGTAATGGTTTTGCTTTTTCAAAATCTACTTCATATTCTCCTGCATATCTATCTGGTTGATAATATTTCAAACCATCTGCATTATTGTGAGTTCTAATTCCTGCAACATCTTGTCCACCTGGTGGAAATATTACATGAACTCCTTTTTTATCATATTTTTCAGATATGTATCTACTTAATCCTCCTGAAGTTCCACCAGTACCAAATGTACATAGAATGTTAAAATCTTCAAGTGAGTTACCGTTTTCATGTAACTGTTGATCTATTTCAGCACCTGTAATTGTTCTATGGGCATTTACGTTCAAATCATTATCATATTGTTCTGGACAAAAACAATTGTAAATTTTTGAAAGTAACTTTGCTAAATTAATAATGTCCTGTTTAGCTAACAATGATTCAATCTCCGTGATAGAATTATCATAAATACTTGGATCAAATCCTAATTGAGATAATTGTGAACGTACGTTAGCAGCTGTTGCTTTTGCAACCAATTCATCCTTTTTTCCTTCCATTCCTGGTGCAGGACAAATATCCATTTCTAAATCCATTATTTTGATATTCATATTTCTTAATTCATGAAATACGCCTTCTTGTAATTTTCTTGAAACAATTGTTACCACTTGCAATCCTAGTTTTGATAACATTCCTAAAGCAATTCCAAAATTACCTGATGTTGCTTCAATTACTGTTTGACCACTTTTTATTTTCCCTGTCATGATTGCATCATGAATGATGTTTGCAGCTGGTCTAACTTTGATTGAACCTGTAAGTAGTGTAGAATCTAATTTACCATAAACTTGTAATTCTGAATTTGAAAGATCTAGTTTGTAAATTTCTTTTGCACATTCTTTAAAATCTGCTGTAATGTCTACTAGTGGTGTTGCATTAACAATTTTTGCACCTTCTTCATTATTTTCTAAATGTGGTACTTTATTCCAAATTTCTTCCTCAAATTGTTTAAGAAGAATTTTGTCAATTGTACTGTCTTGATTTTGTTCCAAATTTGCCTCTATTTTTCGATAATTTGGAAGGTCATATAAAATATCTTATATTTTCAACTTGGATTTTTTCAAATTTATACATCTAAAAGATTGATTACTTTATTTGGAATATCCTTTAATCTACTTACAGCCATAGTTTTGTCATATCCTAAATGTTTGAGATTGTTTGCTATGGTTGTTGCTCTTACTGTATTTGGTCCTAATCCTAAAGCAACCATGGTGATTCCTAATCCTTTTAATGATTTTGTCATTTTTCTAACTGCATTGGAATCAGATGGCTCTCCATCAGTTAATGTCAAAAAAATATTTGGTTGTTTTGCTTGTAATGTTGAAAACATTTTATCATAAACTTCTGCTAATGGTGTTGCACCATTTGCAACTATTTGTGCTAATCTTTTTGCTGTAATATTATTCCATTTTACATTTTCTTCTTTAATTGACCAACATACCATTGATCTATTTTCTGTACTAAATGCATATACTGCAAATTTTACTTTAAGAAATGCTAAAACTTCACATAGTGCTATTGTTGCTTTTTTATATTCAATTGCATCTGAAGATATACTTGATGAATGATCCAATAAAATCACAATTTTTGTTTTAATTGATTTTTTAATATCTGTAAAAAATGGTTCATTTCCTTCGATATAATTTTCATCATCAAATTCATCTCCTGATCTTAAATGCTGTTCTTTCCAACCCATTTTCCATTCTTTAAATTTCATTTTTAATCCATTAATCAAACTCATATCGTAAATGATTGTTTCATCAATATTTTTTGTTGATGGAATTTGTATTCCGATTGTTTCTGATGAGAGACCTTTATTCTCAATTTTTTTATTTTCATCAACTAATACTTTGTATTCATCATAAACATTATCTCCTTTTACAACTGCAGAAGTATCTATCGTACCAAAATCACTTTCTTTATTTTTTGCAATTATTTTCAATACTTTTCGTAATTCTTCTTCTGATAATGCCATCCCTGCTTTCATAAATGCTACAGATATTGGAATTGTTAAAAGAGAATCAATTTCCAAAATTTTAATTATTTCTGCTACATTTTTTTCAATCCAAGTTGTTTTTTGATTATTTTTTATTGATTCATTTACAATTTTTCTTGCAAATATACTTGCTTTTTTAATTTTTTCAAAATGACTTTCTTGAATTTCTCCTTTGATTGCACCAAACATAAAAAATTGATAAAATGCTTCTACAATTCTTGCTTTACCATAAACTGTATGAAGTTGTGGTCTTGCAACTAACATATATGAATAATTAAAAATAATTTCCTCATCCATTCCTTTCCAAATCCTTCTTCCTAATTCTTCCACTCTTTGTGTTTCCATAGCATTAAGAATAAAACCAAAAGCATGATCATCGCTAAGTATTTTTTCAGAATATTTTATTTTCATTGCTTCATACCATGATGATGTTCTAAATTGTCTATATTTTTGAAAATCACTTCCTATTCTTTTTTCTAAAGGTGTTAGAATCACTTTTTTTTCTTTTAATCTTGTTTTAGTTTCTATATTATTTGAAATTTCAATTGTGATGTTTTCTTTTTCAGACCATCTTCTAATAAGAAAAGTTGCAATTTCTACTAAAGAATCGTTTTGAAGTTGAATTGATTGCATTTAATTTCCAAACATTGAGGTAATAATGTCGCTTACTTTTTGATATTCGATATCTCCCCATTGTGTGTAGACATTTCCAAAAACAATATTGGCTGCCTCTTTAGGTGACACATCTTTATCTAATAATTTTCCAAATGCAATAGTTTCTCTCAGACTAGGTGAATAAAATAATTCTTCAACTGCTGCAGCCTGTCTTAGTGTATTTGCTAGTTTTATGGCTTGTATAATTTCTGATTCATGATTTCCTGAAACATGTTTTTTTACAATATCTAATTCAATTTCTTCTGGTGGATATTCTAATCTTATTCGTACTGGAAATCTACTTAGAATTTGTGGTGGAAGTTCTTTTGTTCCACTATGTGTTAATGGATTAATTGTTGCTATGACAAACCAATTTTCTTTTGCTTTTACTACTTCACCTGTTGCTTCTTTTAATACAATTTGTCTTCTATCATCTAATGCCTCATCTAATCTAAGTAAAACATCTGCTTCAGCTGCATTTACTTCGTCTAAATAAAGTAAATCTCCATTTTTCATTGATTTAATCAGTAAACCCTCATCAAAACTCACTGTTCCATCTTTTAGTGTTTTAGTTCCAATCAAATGACTTTCTCTAGTTCTTAAACTAAAATTTATTGATTCTAAATTAATACTATTATTTTCTGCAAAATCTCTTACTAGTGAAGTTTTTCCAGTTCCTTTTGGTCCAATAATGAGAACAAAAAGTCCTGCTTCATATGCTTTTTTGATAATTTGATTTGAATTATTCCAATCTAAATATTGAATTTCTTCCAAGGCTTTTTTTTATTAATTATAACAATATTTAATGTTGGATCTATTTTCCAAATGCTTCTATCTTAGCAAATGACTCATCCAATCTTTGATGTAATGCCTTGTTCCATTGATCAAATCCTGATGGATCCTTTGGATAATTATTGTAATGTTCAACTAACCATTGATTTTCAGTAGAGGTATACTTGAGTCCCTTTGCAACTGTTTGATTTAATGCACCTCTGATTATCATTCCAACTTTTCCTAATCCTGAAAAGTCTGGATGTTCTCCTTTACTAATTGCTTCAACATCCATATTTCCCAAAAAGTGTTTCATACCATAACTGATTTGTTCATTATTCATTTGTTGAACTAATCTTCTAAAAAGTTCAAGACCTGCTGTTTTGTATCCGTATTCTTTGATGAAATCTAAATTGTATTGCCATAATGATGCTTCAGATGTATCATTTGCTTGTAATGCTTCAGCTACATTTTTCCCAAGAATTGTTCCTGCAATTAATGCTGGTCCAATACCACCTGCATCAATTGGTTTTGGCATCCAAGCTGCATCTCCAACCATCATATATCCTCCAGAAACCATGCATTCATTTTGTCTTCTTACTGAAACTTGGAAAATCCCAGAGTGATTATTTCCTAAAGTGTCTGTAGGATCTTCTGAAAGTTTTGCATTTGTAATTGCTGTATTTCTTTGAAGATATTCTTTCATTAATGATTCAACATTATCTTTTTTGCCTAATCTTTTGTTTCTTTTATCTAAAAATGCTTTTTCAACACCTAAGCCAATGTTAACTTTGGTTTCAGATTTTGGAAATACCCATCCATATCCACCTGGTGCAATATCTTGATCCAAATGAATGATACAATAATCAGGATCAAATTCAGTAAGATCTTTTTGGCCTGGTTCGAAATCCATAATGTATCTTCCAGTAATTTCTAAATCTTCGATGTTGATTCTCTTTTCAACTTTAGTTGAGTTCTTTAGTCCATTTCTTAGAACAGATGTTACACCTGTTGCGTCAATAACTAGTTTTGATGTTTTTTTGTAAGGTTGTTTTGTTTTGTTATCTATTCCTTGAACTCCAACAACTTGTTGACCATCGTAAATTAAACCAGTTAAACCAATTTCATGTTCAAATTCAATCCCCATTTTTTCACATCTTTCATTTTGAATTCTTGGTAATTCTGTACGATTTAACATAAATCCGTCTCCATCAAATGGAATTGCTGTTTCTCTGTCTGGAGAAAATGCCATTACTCCTTTAACATCATGTTCAATTTCCGGTTTAGTCCATTCAATTTTGATTCTTTCTGACATGAAATCTACTGCCTCTTTTGAACATGCGTCCCCACATACCCATCCTGCTAAGCCTTTTCTACCTGGTAGAGTTGCTGGATTTCTGTCAACTACAAGAATTTTTAAATTTTGATTAGAATAATGTGAGATGGATTGTGCTGTAATTGTACCTGCTAATCCTCCTCCTGCAATTATAACATCATAATCTGCCATGTTTCTAATTTTGTTTGTCCGTATTAATACTAAACCATGTTCTGAAAATGAAATTTTTTTGTACAATATTTGATTAATTTGGGGTCGGTTCGTCGCGGCGTCTTCAAGGCGTTAGCTCAGACTGGAGCGGCTGTTATCTCCTCATTCCCAAATTGAATGATCGATCTATTCCTATTTAATCTAGTTGACCACTTGAAATACTTCTGAAAATTTTCTAATGGATTCTTTTTTGTTGTAAATTGGAGTGTGAATTCTAATTTTTATCGTATCTTTTTCACTTAGCACCACTACTCCTTTAATCAATTCTTGTTTGTCTAATCTTAAATGAAATTTTGAATCTGCAATTCTTTCTTCAATTTCTTCAATTAATTGATTAATTTGATTCTTTGTAAGTAATTTAAGAAATTTATCCATAAATGATTTTGCTTGCTTTTTTACAAGTTTTGTATTTAGCATAATTATGGGATTTTCATAGTAACCAGTTGTTTCTGTAATGGAGAAACTTTCTTCTTCAATTTCTAGAATATCGTGAAATGATTGAAAAATTTTTGAAATATCTTCTGTTGCATGAACAAT
>CALCPD010000082.1 GCA_937897875.1 uncultured Nitrosopumilaceae archaeon | reverse complement strand
TGGTGCTTCCAATTTTGCCAAAATGATTGAATCCAATAAAGATGTTCCAATTATAGTGAGTTTGGTTGGTTCTATTCCTAAAGATTTTGAAATGATGATAAATGAATTTAAAAATTGCAACGTTACAGCATTTGAATTAAATTTATCTTGTCCTCATGTTGCAAAAGTTGGTCTAGAAGTTGGAGATGATCCTGAATTAGTAAAAAAAATTGTAACTACTGTGAAAAACTCTACCAACGTTCCTGCTATTGCAAAAGTTGGTTTGGGCACTACTAATTACCTGAATACTGTCAAAATTGCAGTTGATTCTGGAATTGATGCTATTACTGCAATTAACACTGTTCGGGCAATGGCAATAGATGTTGAAACACAAAGACCAATTCTCAGCAATAAATTTGGTGGTTTATCTGGTACTCCTATCAAACCTATTGCACTTAGATGTGTTTATGAAATTACTTCAAAATATGACATTCCTGTAATTGGTTGTGGTGGTGTTTCTACATGGGAAGATGCAGTTGAGTTTTTCTTAGCTGGTGCATCTGCAATTCAATTAGGTAGTGCAATAGGTGATAATTGGATTAATGTTTTTGATGATATCAATAATGGTGTATTACAATATATGAAAAAGAAAAACTATTCTACAATAAAGGATATGGTGGGACTTGCAAAGAAATTTTAATCATACTACAATTGTTACAATTGAAAAAGTAATTGATGAAACTCCTACTGTTAGAACTTTAGTTTTTTCAGATAGTATAATGCCTAATGTTTTACCTGGGCAGTTTGCAATGGTCTGGATTCCAGGAATTAATGAATTGCCTATGAGTGTCATGATTTCAAAAGAATCTGGAAAGGCAGCATTTACTGTACGTAAACATGGTCTTGCTTCAACTGGTTTATTCAACATTAAAGTTGGAGAACAGATTGGTATTCGTGGTCCATATGGAAATGCTTTTGATATTAAACAAGGCAAACTTTTGTTAGTTGGAGGAGGAACTGGACTTGTTCCTATGATGAGATTACTTACTCATGTAAAATCTACTGATGATGTAACAATTTTGATTGGTGCCAAGTCAAAAGATGAGGTTTTCTTTGAAGATTTAGCAAATCAACTTTTACAAAATAATTCTCATAATGTGATTGTTTGTACTGATGATGGAAGTTATGGTGAAAAAGGATTTGTTACTGATGTAGTTGAAAAATTGGTGAATGAATCTCATTTTGATGGTGTATACACTTGCGGACCTGAAAAAATGATGTACAAAACTGTACAGTCTGCTCATTCCCGAGGAATATTTGTTCAAGCTAGTCTTGAACGTATGATGAAATGTGGTGTTGGGATCTGTGGTAGTTGCTGTGTGGGTGAGGATCTTGCTTGTAAGGATGGAACCATATTTGATGGCAATTATCTCTCTAAAAATAAGGAATTTGGGTATTCTCATAGAAATAAGGCTGGAATTCTTGAAGATTATTGACTTTTACCAGTAAGGTTTAAAATCAATCGTCAAATATTTTGCGTGAAGGGAATGGGAACTCCAAAAATCGTTTTAACTGCTGACAGAACTTTGATGTCTCCGTATA
>CALCPD010000081.1 GCA_937897875.1 uncultured Nitrosopumilaceae archaeon | reverse complement strand
TAATTGTAACTTCAAAATGATCTGCATAACTTGAAGGAGTTAGTGAAATTATGGTAATTGCTAAAGTAAATAACAAAAAGATTGAGCTTATTGCTTTATTCTTCACAACCAATTTACTCTCAGGGATACATAAAAACTTCACTAGATTTATCAGAAAATTATTCTAATTTTTTCTTAATTGAATGACTTTAACGATTCCAAATGCTGGAAGTCCGATATACATTCCCAAATTCAATGCAATTACTGACAATCCAAGTCCTAATACTTCTGATTCAGAGTCTGCATTTTCCATGATTGCCAATGAACTAATCATTGGAGTAATTGCAAGTTTGACTGCTTCTTTGAACATTGGACTTTCACGTTCCATGTCTGCAATTGTTGGACTGAAAGTGTAATACAATTCGTTAAATCCAGACATGAAAGCTGAACCAGATTCTGTATTCATTAATTGGTTATCACGAATTTCTCTAAGTAGTTGGACTTGTGGTGCCATCTCTGAACCGTAAGCTGCTGTTGCAATTAAACAACCGCCGCCTTCTTCTTCAGTTGATTCTTGATTAGATACAACTGTTTCCTCTACAACTTTCTTTTCTCCAAATGTTTTATCAACAACAACTAAAGCGAATTCAGTTTCTTGACCAGTATTTCTAATATTTTCAAATTTAATTACTGTAGGTCCTGTTTGATCTTCAGAAAAAGTAAATTTCTCAAAATCTCCACCTACTGCTGCATTATCAGATACACGATGAATTTCTTCATTATTTTGCATAATTACAAATGTGTAATCAGAGAGTCTCATAGGGGAATCAGTGTAACTATCCCTAATTGTAAAAACAAAATTTGTAGGAACTCCAGCTTCAATATCTTTAGGATCCCAGGCAAGATTTACTTTGAATTCTTCACTTTCACTATAAGCAATTAGTGGAAATTTAGTTTCTTGACTAGCAGATAATTTAAACACAATATTGTCTGGTAGGGGTTGTTCTGATTCTCTCATTTCATTTTTTAAATATCGTAAGTGATCTTGTAATAAAACAAAATGAACCGTACGATCGTTGTCATATGTATAATCATCAACGGTTACTGAAGATTTGAATAGTTTGATGCCGTTAACATAGCCAACATAACTGGGACTCAAAAATTCAGCAAAATCTTTTGGAAAATGTGTTTCCACATGTACAACAGATACGTGAGACATTTTAGTTTCATTCCAATCAAATGGCATCTCAAATGTTACTTCTTTAGCATTAGAATCGTAATTGAAATTTGATATTGAATCAAAATATGATTTTGTACTAAATTCTACGTCTACATTATTTTGATCTTTTTGTGGAAAAGATACTGATTCAACTATAGTCAAATCAGCCTCATACACTCCAGAGTTTTCAATTACATTTGTAGGCTCATCAATAGTTCGTACCTCAATTTCAAAAGTATACAATCCACCTGAATTAAACAAAGGACCTGTAATTTCTACAGGATTTGATTCAGTACCACTCCAGGCTCCAAGTAAGGAGTCTTGCTGGCCAATAATTGTAATATCTCCATTATCAGTTGGATTTACAATAATTGGTAAAACTCCATTTTCAGTAAAAAAGTAATTTCTTAAAATCATTTCATCGTTGTAAAAGATTCCAATTAGATATGTAACATTCTTTGCAGTTTCATCAGTTTCGTTATCTGTAGCAGTGATTGTAATTTTTTCTTGAGGATTTTCAAAATACATAGGCATTTCAATAGAAACTGAAATTTGTTTTTCTTGAATACTAATTGAAGAAATGGTATCAATTCCTAAACCATGTCCATAAACACTACTTGCTGGAAAAAGCAAGCAAAAAATCATTGAAAAAATTAAAACTTTGGTTATTGACAACATTATTTTCAATATACAGGCCTATTTTACTGTCAGTAATTCCTTAGTTTTTTCAATTAAATCATCAATTGTAGCTGCCTCTAAAAGTGGTTGAAGTTCATTTGGATCTTTTGCACCAAGTGCTGCAAGTGAGTAAATGTAATCAATTGTTGGTGTATCGCTGTTAAGATAATACTGCTCTAAAACATGATCAAGTGCATGAGAATCTACAATTTGAGGCAATGCTTGATGTATGATTTTATTTTTCCATAATTCAATTAGTGCCTTCCATCTAATCAAAGAAATATTTTCATCAATTTCTGGAATCATTTCTACTTCAGCTCGTATGTACATTTTTTCTTGAGTACCAATTTCTTCATGAATTTTTGACACTTCTTGGTGACCTTCAACTGAAAGTGGATCATAGTTTGTAGGTTGAGAGATAGCAGGTGGAATAATTTTTTTTATTTTAAATGAATTTCTACCCATTGTTTCAATATGGAGTTGTAATCCATCAAGTTCAACATCCTCACATTTACTTATTTTAGCAATAGTTCCTATCATTTTTGGTGAGTTCCATCCATTTACAGAATTTTGTTCATCAATTAAACAAACACCAAATTGACCATCACCAAGCATACAGTCATCAACTAGTTGTTTGTAACGAGGCTCAAAAATTCTAAGTGGAAGTTCTTGTCTAGGAAATAGGACTAAATCTAAAGGAAAAATTGGAATAATTTTTGTTTCTGTCATTTAATCATCTGTTATCGTTTCTAAATATATGGAATACGGAAATTAAAAAAATTAAAAACCATTTTCATTTAATGTCAAACCCAATAAAGCGGCACGAGTATGTTTTCCATATTCAGCCTGTTGAAAATATTTAGCATTTTTTGTTTTATCAACTTCAGTAGAAATTTCATCAATTCTAGGCAATGGATGTAAAATAATTGA
>CALCPD010000080.1 GCA_937897875.1 uncultured Nitrosopumilaceae archaeon | reverse complement strand
TGCAGCACCTGCAATGATGTTTTACGGAATTAGTAAAAAAGTAAAATCTGTTAAGTTATCTTAACAGAATCATTTTTGATTTAAGAAATAAAAAACAGACTAACGTTCATCTTTGATACAGAATTCTTTTTGTCCTTTTTCATTTACAACAATATGACAATCACAGCTAGGACATTTTACAATCTTTGACATACTCCTCTATGACAATTTTTAATATTTAATGTATTTACAACGATTAATAATCTGAAGTTTTTTATTATTAAACTTCTTAATAATTTTTAATAATTAATCCCTTTCATTATATATACTATTATTAACAATTTACACGTTTATTAATAACATTAGAAAAATTCACGCATGAAAGGTTCTCAGGTAGGAATTATTGGTGGAGGAATTGCTGCAGCTGTGATTATTGCAGTACTGTTCGTATCTATGGGAACTCAAAATGATGCAGTTCCATTACCTATTGAAAATGATGTTGTTATTCCATCTGAAGATAAATTTCTAGTTTATACAACATTTTATCCATTATACCAATTTACACAAGGCGTTGCAGGAGATGCTGCTGATGTACGCATATTGATTCCAGCAAACGGGGATCCTCATTCATTTGAGTTAGGACCAAAAACTATTGTTGATTTGACTAAAGCAGATATGCTGGTTTACAATGGTGCAAACTTTGAACCATATATCGATGAAATAATGTCCTCATCTGATTTTGATCACATCATATTTGTTGATTCATCTGAAGGAATTAGCTTAATGGAAGGTGAAGTACATGATCATAGTTCACATGGAAGTCATGATGATGAAAAACACGATGACCATGCAAAAGAAGATGGACACGATGAGCATACAGAAGAATTTTACGAAGAGATTGCACATGTTATAGAAGAATTTGAAGCAGGCGAAATAACACAATCACAATCTATTGAAGAAATTGAAGAGATACTACTTGAACATGAAGGAGACGGACATGGACATGAAGGTGCAATTAAAGATATTGAAAATTTAATCCATGAAATTGAAGATGGACATATGGAAGGTGCAGAAGGACTAGAAGAAATTCATCATTTAGTTTCTGGTGAAGATGTACACGATGACCATGCAAAAGAAGATGGACACGATGAGCATACAGAAGAAGGAGACATGGATCATACTTACGACCCACACATTTGGCTTGACCCAATTTTGGCAAAATCTCAGGTAATGACGATTGCAGATCACTTGAAAGAATCTGATCCTGAACATGCAGACATCTACCATGATAATGCTATTTCATATGCCAACCAGTTAGACCTATTGGATCAAGAAATCCGCAGTGATGTATCTTCTTGTGCAAAAGACACGTTTGTACCATTCCACAATGCATTTTCGTATTTTGCAGAAAGATATGACCTAAACACCTTGGCAGTCATACAGGAGTTCAGCCCTGAAACTCCTGTAACTGCTAAGGACATTGAGGAACTGATACACTTTGCAGAAGACAATGACATAAAGTATTTCTTTACTGAAGAAAACAGAAATCCAAGAATAGCTGAAAGATTGGCAACTGAATTAGGAGGAGATATTTTGACGTTTAGTCCATTAGAGTCTCTTGCAGCAGAAGATGATCCAAATACAACGTACTTTGATAAAATGAGACAAAATGTAGATAACCTGCAAATAGCATTAGAGTGCTCCTCTTGACAATATATGTTCCAAAGTTTGACGATTGGAAAAGTCTGGGAATGGTCAACAATAATTTAACTTGGCTTGCAATAAAACCTCAGGCTGAAGTGTTATTATTTAGAGATCAAGAACATTCAGAGACATACTATTTTGAAAAATGTTCTAGAATTTCTTTTAGTTGTGTTGAGAATAAAGAAGAAATACACATAGTTCCACAAAATGCAATTATGAAACGAGTAGCAGTTGCATGATACTTGATTCATTATTAAAACAAGCAATTAATAATTTTGACAAAAAAAAGTTTGAAAAATCTATTGAACTTTTTGAAAAGATTTTAGAGAAAGAACCAAACAATTCAGAAATAATAACAAACAAAGCTACTTGCCTTGCAGAACTAGGAAGATATGAAGAGTCTATTGAACAATTAGAAAAAGTTCTAAATCAAAATCCTGATGATTTTGATGGATGGTATAACAAAGCAACTACATTATACGATATGGGAAAATACGATGATGCATTAAATGGATTTAATCTTGCATTAAAAATAAATCCCGAAGATACAAGTGCACTTTGTAACAAAGCAAATGTTTTTGTGGCATTAGGTAGGCATGATGATGCAATTTCTACCTACAAAGATGCATTGGAAATTAATCCTGGAGATATTGAGATTTTAAATAATATTGGAATTGTTTATGCAGGAGAAAAGCAACATTATACAGCTATTGAATATTTTGAATCTGCACTAAATAAGAAAAAAAATGATATTGATTCACTATGTAATCTTGGAAACTCTCTTTTAGAAATTGAAAAATTTAGATTATCTTACGAATGTTTTAAACAAGCAGTAAAATATGATCCTAATGATTTTGATGCCATATTTCGTTTAGGCATAGCATGTAATAATTTGAAGAAACCAGAACAAGCATTAATGCATTTTACTACAATATTACGTAATGAAAAAGACAATACAGATGCCATCATCAACAAAGGTTATTCTTTACATTTATTGAAAAAATATAAGCAAGCAATTTTGTGTTTTGATAAAATTCTCAAAGAAAATCCTGAAGACATGAATTCATTGTATCTAAAAGCAAAATCTACCGTAAAACAACAAAAGTATAAGCAAACATGTATGTTAATTTCAAAATTATTACAATTAGAAAGCAAAAATGATCATCATAATCATGAACACGAACATGAAGGCAATGGACATGAACATTTTTTGAATAAAATTAAAAAGGATTCAGATTTTATTGGGTTAAAAAACGATATTAATTTTAAAATATTGATACGGGATTACAAGGTATCTAATAGTTAAATATCGTTAATTTTCACATTGTTATGTGGATATGGGAAATAATGAAGACTAAAGCAATAAGCTCAATCTTTGTATTATTTGCTATCGCAGCTATGGCATCAGATGCTTATGC
>CALCPD010000079.1 GCA_937897875.1 uncultured Nitrosopumilaceae archaeon | reverse complement strand
ATTTTTAGCATTCCACCATGACCGTGATCCAATTGAAAAATTGAAACATTTTCACGATTTTTTGTCTGATCACGTCTTAATCCTGTTATCCAACCATCTAAAGTATTCAGCATTTTGTTCATTGGGTGTACTTTACGAATTTCACAGCAAAGTTTTCTGTTATCTACACTTTCATAGAAAAGATCCAATCCCTTTTCTTTAACCATTTCTTCAACTTCTTTTGTATCAGGCAATAGCACTTCAACTGAAATATCATATTTTTTTTCGACAATTTCTATGATGTCATAAGTCTCTTGTGGAAGTCTTCCAGTACCAAGGGTAAAGAATCGAAAATTAGGATTAATTTTCAGCATTATATCCATTACAACTGCATCTTCAGCACCAAAACTTGATGCTTTAGCAACTTTAGGATGCAAATTATCAGATACCCACTGCAAGGATTCTTCAGTAGTTTTAATTGTGAGATTCAGATTATCTACTTGTTCCTGAGTAAATGTTGTCACATTTTAATATAAAATATTTCTTTTATATTAATTACCCAAAAATTTATGCTAAATTATAAACAAGTAAAATTCAAACTAGAAAAGATGAATGAAATATCATATGTAGTAGTTTTTCCAAATATATTTTCTAAAAATAAAATTCCTCAATTAATAAAAAATATTAAAAAAATTCTAAAAATAAAAAATCAAGAATATAATTCTGTAAAACGTGATGGAGATGTCATTTTAGTTAATGCAAATGATCCTGTATTTGCATCATCAGCTATCAATTTACTTTTTGGTATTGAAAAAATTGCTATTGCAAGACAAGTAAAAAATGATTTTCAAAATATTATTTCAGAAATTACAACAATTGGGGGTAATTTATTATTAAAAGGAGAAAAATTTTTAGTTAAAGTAGAGGGAATATCAAAAGGATTTCTTGTTAAGGACATAGAAATAGCTGCTACATCTAACATAATTGAAAAAAAATCTAATTTAGGGGCTCATCCTGGAACTGATGAAAATTTTGATAAATTACTTTATACCTATTTAACAAAAAATTATGCGTACATTTGCATTTTTTCAGATAATGGTAAAAGTGGAATTCCATATCAATCACAAGATCAACAAACAATTTGTGCAATTTATGATGAAATTTCAGCAGTATCTTGTTATGAAACAATCAAGCAGGGTTATGATACAAAAATTATAGTTTGTTATAGACAAAAATCTGAATTAATGAATTTATCTAAAATAATTAATCAAATAATTCCAAGACTAGTACAAGAAAAAATTGGATTAGAATTTTATCATTTAAAAATAAAACCAAATGGGATTAAAAATTATTTAATTTATGTAAATTCAGTAATAGAAATTATGTTGAGTTATTCAAACAAAAAAATATCTATAGCTTTATCACCACTGATTTTTCCTGCAAATTTTATTGATAATGCATTAAATAATGTATTTTGTAAAAACAAAATTCCAATTATTCCTCTTACAGGTGTAGATAATGAATTATTTACAGAAGCAAAAGAGATAGGCTTAGAACGAAATATCAAAAAATTAGAAAAAATGATCAATATTACTTCAAATGATGTTCCTAAATTTTCTAAAACTAGTGTAGAATCTGCTCTCAAAACAAAACAAGAAATTTTTGTTAAATTAGGAGCAAATAATGTTCATGACATTTTAGACTCCTTAGATGAAAATCATTGAAAATTTAAACACCATGTTTGATTAGAAATTGTGCTCAAAATAGGTGAATTTATCTATCCATGGGGAAGCGGTCATTATTCTCGAATGATGAGACTAAATGATGCATTATCAGTTCAAATCAAAGATGAATTAGATGTTCATTTCTCAAGTAAAGATCACGTTTATGAAAAGTTATTAAAGAAATTTCCTAATAAAAAAGAAAAAATTCATGAAATTTTAATGCCAACTCCAATTGATGGGAAATTTGGGCCTAGTATTTCAAAATCATTAATGAATATTCTATTACCAATTGCAAATAACCCCTCACTCATAAGACAGATTATTAATTATTTGAGAGAAGAGAGAAAACTGTACAATAAGGAAAAATTTGATTTAGTAATTAATGATGGAGATATGGGATCGAATATTTTAGCAAATAATAGAAATATTCCAAGTTTGTTTGTTACAAATCAATTTAGACCAAAATTATATAATTCAAGATCATATCTTTATCCATCATTAATTTTTATTGCAAAACAAATCAATAAAGCAACAAAAATTCTTGTTGCAGATTCTCCTCCACCGTATACCATGTGTGAATATAATCTAAATTTTATAAAAGAAGCTGAACATAAAGTAGTTTATGTTGGACATTTTACAAATAATAGAGAGATTGAAAATAAATCTAAAACAGATCTTGAAAAATTAGTTGAAAATAATAATTTTGGATATTGGATGAGAACAGGTAACAAATCAACAAATGATGGAACGGGTCAAAGATATGAAGAAGTATTTCATCAAACTGAAATGAAAAATGAAAAAAGAATTATCTCACATGCAAGAAATGAATCTACTATTGATTCAGTATTAGATAAAAATGGAAAAAAATATTCAATTTCAGATGCATTAGAAAAAAAAATTGATTGGATACAAATTGATATTGGATTTCTATCAGAACAAGAAAAAGATACAATTTTGAATTTATGTGGATATGCAGTTGTTAATGGTTCACATACCGTAATGGGTGAAATTATGGGTGGAAAATCAAAACCAATAATTGGGATTCCAATATATGATGAGCACACAAATAACATAAAATGGGCTCAAGAGAAAAATCTTGGAATTCTAGCCCTCAAAACTAAACATGTGACAAAAGCAATTTCAAAGATTAAAGAGAATTATGACGATTTTGAGGATAATTTGAAGCAATTTTCAAAAAATTTTATTCCTAATGGTGCTCAAAATTCAGCAAAAATTGCATCTGAAATATTAGAAGAAAAGAGATAATAGATTATTTCTAGAAATTTTCTCATCTGGCACGCGGGATTTCGATGGGCGAACGGACCGCAAGGGATGATGAAAAAATCCGCGTGTCAGATAAAATATCGATCATTAAAGAACGTGCGAACGCTTTTATGGAAAAAATTAATCTGAATTTCATTGGTTGTTTGTCCTGAATGTACAGCAAGAGCAAAAAAGAAGATTCTAACTAAATATGAAGAAGAAGTAGAGGAGGAAGATAGGGATAGACAAGATCTTTACAAACTATACGATGAAGTTGAAATTCCAATGGAAATGGATAAAAATACAAAAAATTTCATTTGTAAAAAATGTGGATTATATGCATCAAGAGAACAAATTTCAGATATTAGATACAAATTAAATCAAAAAGAAAGAACACGTGATGATAAGAGTGATGATTATCTTGAATGGTGGAATAAAAGTAAGAAAGATAAAAATTTAGACAGTTAGTGATAATTTAAGATGGTAAAAAAGAAAGACGAGATTCCTGATTGGGTTACTGATGAAATCCAAAATGCTAAATTTGAAAAACCAAAAAAAATGAAAATTTCAGGTTATGTTTTAGAAATGTATCAAGAAGATAAGAAAATAGATACTCAATTGTATGAACCTGTTGAAGATGGAAGACAAATAGTTACAATGGATTTATCAGAAAAAATTAAAATTTCAGAATTAGAAAAAGGGCTGGTTTACGAATTTAATTTTGAACAACATAAAGCTCCATTAAGTAAAAAAGTTTCAGAATTTTTGGAAAAAGAAAAAGAAATTGAGATGAATGCAATTTATGATTTTAAATTAAAATCAATTAAATTGATAGATGAGGGTAGTTCCAGTCAAGCATCTGAAGATAATACTGAAGAATAAAATTAGTCAACTTTTGTAGATTCTAATTGTTTTTTGAAAGATTTTCCTAAAATTGGATTAATAAAATAAGGAAATGTATGTTTTAACCATACTGCAATTCGAACTACTGAGGGTGTAATTATTTCAAGTCTAGATGAATTTGATGCTTTCACTATTGCTTTTGCAACTGTTATAGAATTAAGAGACATTGGTGAGTATTTTGGCATTTTTGCAAAAGATGGATGTTCAAAAAAATCAGTTTTTACCATTATTGGACTAACAACTGTTATTCCAACTCCAGTACCACTAAGTTCATGTTTAAGACCTTCAGAAAATCCCAACATCGCAAATTTTGATGCACAGTATGAAGCAATTCCAGGTAATCCAAAGCTTGCAGCAACAGAGGCCACATTAACAACATGACCAGATTTTTTCTTTAACATTAATGGAAGAAAATTTTTGGTACAATAAATCATTCCAAAGTAATTAGTTTCCATCTGAGATTCTATTTCTTCGATTGAAAGATCTAATACAGAACCATAAATTGCAAAACCAGCATTATTTACCAAAATATCTACAAAATTAAATTTTTCAAGAACAGTTTTTGACATAATTTCTACTTGATCCTTCTTTGAAACATCACATGGACAGATTAACGTTGTAACATTGAATTGTTTCAATTCATTTTCTACTTGTTCAAGTTTATCTTTTCTTCTTGCAACTAAAATAATATTGGAACCTAATTTAGCAAATTCAATTGCAGTTTGTTTACCAATTCCTGATGATGCTCCAGTAATCAAAACTACTTTATTTTTAAAATCCACAAATAAAAAAAATCATTTAATGATAAAGTGGTTTCTATTTATTTTGTGTTTTTGGGATTTTACTCAAGGCTAATTTTACTAATAATAGCCATGTAATTGCTATTGGTACATAATATGTTGCAATTCTCCAACCAATTACTGCATCCCAAGCAAGAATTCCTTCAGTGATACTAAAATCAAATGGGTTTAGATTATTTAGATAAGCTACAATACCAAATTCAGCTAAGCCAGAACCACCAATTGTAATAGGTAAATTACCAATTGCATTTGCACCCATAACTGCCATTATTGAATCAAATATACTAATTATGTAACCGGTTCCCATTGCAATAATCATAAAAGATATTCCATAAAATGACCAAGAAACTATTGAAAGTAAAAATGAAACAGTAAATATTTTCTTAGATTCTGGTGTTTTGATATTTTCTCTAATCATAGTGCATGTTTCTTCCATCCAATCATTTGTTTGATTAATTATTTTAGTTCCTTTTTCTTTTCCTAATTTTATTACAAGTATTTCTAAAACATTTGGAACTTGGAATGTATGTTTAGAAGATAAGAAAAACATTACCATCCATAATGTTGTGATAGAAATACTAGTAGCTAAAATGACTATTCCAACAACATATGCTCCATTCAATAATGCAATTATTCCTGCTAACATAGACAATAAACCTGCGGCAAGTACTTCAGTTACAATATCAACTAGTGCAATCCAGGTAGCTTTTGAGAGTTCTATTCCCTTTTTCTTCAAATAATAAATTACAACAAATTCTGCACCAATGAACATTGGAGTTGTAAATTTGATAAATTCACTGCCTACTCGAACTCCTACTAATTTTAAAAATGGATCAGTATTACCAAGATATTTTCTTGTAATATATGCAAATTTAATTCCCTGCAAAACTAGTTTAATCATCATTGCAATAATTGCACCAACAAACGGAAAAACTCCAATTGCCAAAATATCTTCTATTTTAATATCAAATTGAATAGCAATTAGAATAATTGGGATTAATGTAACAGGTATAGCTACTATTCTCCAGTTCATTTGATAGTTTTTTCAAAGAATCAAATATGAAAGTTGATGAAACTTTAGTTTTCAAATTATCATGCCTAATTCTAGGCATGAAAAAGATGATTAAATTGAGATTGAGATAAATTCGCTAATTAATTCTGAATTTAAAATAATTATTAAATAAATTTCAGTAAAAAATTTCATCAATTATCACCTAGTTTGAAATATAAGCAAAGAAAAGAAATGTACACAGATTGAAAACAATTTTTGTTACTGGAACAGCTGGTTCAGGAAAATCATCATTAGTATCAAAATTACATGAATATTATACGAGAAATAGTGCATTTGCTGCTGTATTAAATTTGGATCCAGGTGTTGAAAGTATGCCTTACAATTGTGATGTGGATGTAAGAGATTATGTTGATTATGTTTCAATAATGCAAGAATACAATCTTGGACCTAATGGTGGATTAGTTATGGCAAATGATTTGATTGCATCAAAAATTGACGAAATACAAAATGATGTCAACAGTATAAATCCAGATTATCTAATTGTTGATACACCAGGTCAAATAGAATTATTTGCATATCGTTCAAGTGGCAGATTTATTATAGATCAAATTACGTCAGACGAAAAAGCTAGTATTTTTCTTTTTGATGGTTCAATAATTACTACTCCAGTAAACTTTGTATCAATTGCACTACTTGCAACATCAATTAGATTACGACTTAATTTACCAACAATAAATGTAATTACAAAAACAGATGTAATAGATTCTAAATTAAAAGAAATTTTACAATGGTCAACAAATACGAATACATTAGAAAATGCAATATCTAATGATACAGACGGTGAAACATATTCATTAACTACAAATATTTTACGAGGATTAAACCTTAGTGAATATGAACAAGGATTAATTCCAATTTCAAATTTAACTGGTGATGGAATTGTAAATCTTGAAAGTGCATTAAGTAGAATTCTTAATTTAGGTGAAGAGGTAGAAGATTAATTGGTATCAAAAATAACAGTTAGAGCACCATCATCTACAGCCAATTTGGGTCCAGGATTTGATACATTTGGATTAGCAATTGATGCATTTTATGATGAAATTACATTAACAAAAACAAAAAATGGTATTACAATAATCACAGATGACAATATTCCTACAAATCCAGAAAATAATACTGCGGGATTAGTTGTAAAAAATATGAAAAAGAAATTAAAAATTAAAAGTGGTGTTGAAATTCAAATAAAAAAAGGAATACCTGCAGGATTTGGAATGGGCAGTAGTGCTGGATCTGCAGCAGCAACTGCAGTAGCATTTGGAAAATTATTTAAAATTAAATTAAATTCTAATCAACTTGTAGAATTTGCTGGATTTGGTGAAAAAGCTAGTGCTGGAACAATACATTACGATAATGTTGCGGCATCACTTTTAGGAGGATTTGTTATTGTTAAAACAAATCCATTAAACGTAATTACAATTGATTCTCCAATGAATCTAAGAATGTGTGTTGCAGTTCCAAAAATTGATGTTCCAAAAAAGAAAACAAAAGTTTCACGGGGAGTAATTCCTAAAAAAGTAAAATTAGTTGATGCTGTATTAAATTTATCAAATGCTTCAGCAATTGTTGCAGGATTTATGAAAAAAGATCCAGAATTAATTGGAAATTCAATTAAAGATGTAATTGTAGAACCTGCAAGACAACACATGATCCCAGGATATGAAAAAGTAAAACAAAATGCACTAAAAGCAGGAGCATATGGAGTAACAATTAGTGGTGCAGGTCCATCAGTAATTGCATTTTCAAAAAATTCATTTGATTTAAAAAAAATTAGTAATGCAATGTCAAAAGGTTTCAAAACAGCAAATATTGAATGTCAAACAATAATTTGTAAACCAAGTAAAGGTGCAATACACACAAAATAATTAATGGATGAAATATGAAAAAAGCGGTGATTGTATTTAGTGGTGGGGTAGATTCTGTATGTGCTGTATCATTTTTAAAATCAAAATATGAATTATATGGAATTACATTTTCATATGGTCAAAAAGCAAACATGGAAATTAAAGCAGCAAAATCTTTTGCAAAAAAATTGGGATTAAAAGAACATAAAATTATCGATATTGGTTTTATGAAAAATCTCTATGGTAATTCAAATGTTTTAACAAGTTCAAAGAGAAAAATTCCAACAAAATTTGAATATTCAATTGTAGTTCCAATTAGAAATGCAGTATTTCTTTCAATAGCATCTGCATGGGCTTTTACACTAAATGCATCTCTTGTTGCATATGGTGCACATACAGGAGATACAAATTATCCAGATTGTCGACCAAAGTTTGCAAAAAAATTAGAAAATGCATTTAATGAAGGAGAAATTGATGGAATAAATTCAAAATTAAGAAAAAATATTGAAATTTGGTCACCTTATCGTAAGGGGTTATCAAAAAGTGATTTATTAAAATCAGGAATTAAAAATTTGGGTGATTCAATTTTTAAAACTTGGAGTTGTTATGCAAATAAAAAATATCACTGTGGAATTTGTGAATCTTGTAATAATAGAAAAATTGCATTTGCAAAAGCTGGAATTACAGATAAAACAAAGTATCTTAAATAAATTATTTATCTAAGAATTTTCTTTTTTAGAATTATACTTCTAATTAGCACATACCAAACTAAAAAGAATGATGCAAAAATTCCGGTAATTACATAATTATGTTGTTCAGGAGTTAATCCTTCAAATGTATTAGTAATTTGAACTGCTGAAAGAAAAGCAATTACAATAAGAGCTACACACTCTACGGCATACCATATCCAACTTGGAAATGATTCTTTTGGAATGTGGACATATGGATTTGCTTTTCCCATATTGATGGTGAAAAATATTGATTATTTAATTTTTGAGTATTCTAAAATGATGAATTTGAAGCACGTTTTCTAATTAGTGCCATAATACCCTCTTTTTCGTCTTTATTCTCATAGATTCCTCTAAATGCAGATGAGGAAAGAGTTGCATCATTTCTTACACCACGCATTTTCATGCAAAGATGTTCTGCATCAGCAAAAACCACTACGCCTTTTACTCCTTGAGAGTATAGTTCATCAGCAATATTTTTGGTTAAACGTTCTTGAATTTGTAGTCTTTTTGAATATTTTTCAACTAATCTAACTAGTTTTGATATTCCAAAAACTCTACCATTTGGAGAATAAGCAATGTGAATTTTTCCATAAAATGGTAGCATATGATGTTCACACATGGAATAAAATTGAATATCTCTTGCAATCACGACATCAGAATCTTCCGAAAATTGTACGGATAATTCTGAATCTGAATCATATCCACCAAAAATTTCTTTATACATACTTGCGATTCTTTTAGGAGTTTCCCTTAATCCCTCACGGGTTGGATCCTCACCAACTTCAATTATTAATTCTCTAACGAGTTTTTTTACGCGTTCTTCATCCATTTTGTAATTTTATCCATTTTTTCTAGTATTTGAACGTAATCTGATTTTTAGGCTGATGCCAAGGTTATGGAGCCCCAATAAACTTGTGTAATTGTGGAACAACTTTTACATCGATATAATATGGAAATACTATATCATACAAATTTAGTAAAAGATCTAAAGAGGGTTCAGAAATTCCATATGTTGGTTGAATTATAAATCCATCAATATTTTCCTTTGAAATAATATTAAAAATATCATCAACCAATTTTTTGAATTCATTTGGTTGAGTTTTAGAACTTACAACAATTTTGATATATGTTGTTTTTTTAGATATTACAGAAGATTCAAGACATTTCATTGTATGACCTATTAATTTGGCATAATGTTCAGAATCTACAAAATCAGAATCTTTTGTTTTAAATTCAATTTTAACAATATCAATAAATGGTAAAACATGATTAAATCTATCAATATCAAAACATGATGATTCTAAATATGTAGGAATTTTTTTACTTTGAATGTGTTTTGCAAGTTGTGCAACAGCCTGATGTTGAATTAATGGGTCACCCCCAGTAAAATTTACTTTATAAGTTTGATTTTGTAAATTAGAATCAATTAATTCATTTGCTTCGTCAATTGAATATTCTTGGCCAGAATCAAGTGGTAAAGATTCTTTGGTATCACAATAAAAACATGTGAAAGGACATCCTGCAAGTCTGACAAAAAGAGTTTTTGTTCCATAAAGAATACCTTCTCCTTCAACCGATGTAAATATTTCAAATAATCTTACTTTCAAGTAATAATGCTAATTTTTTTCATTATTTATTTAATGAGTTTGTGTTATTGCATATTGGGTTCTTTTGTATAAAATAATCCCGAAATAAAGAACACTACACCTAAAATTCCAATAGTGCTACCGATCAATTCAACTTGACTTTGTAATTCTCCTCCCATTGGGGACCATAACCAAGCCATTAAAGCACCAATTACAATCATTGGAATACCTACTCCTAAAATGATTGATTTTGAGACCATGTTGAAACTCTTTAGAAAATGTATATGAAGCTTATGTTATCTTGACTGAAATTCCAATATTTTTTAGTACAATTTTTAATTCAGAATATACTGTTTTTGCACTATTAATTTGGTTTTTTGAAAGTAATTCTCTAATTTCAAGAATTAATTCATTTGCCTTATTAATTTCAATTTCATCCCTTCCCAAATCTTTTGCTTCTAGTAATTTTTGATCAATCTGAACAAGGAATTTTTCAAAGAAATCCTTGATAGCATTAGATTGTTTTTCAGCTATAGAGTTACGTAATTCACTTTTAATAGAATTTACAAGACTCTTTAATTCAGTAATATTTTTAGATGTATTTTCACTAGCAGTAATTTGTTTACGTATTTCTTTAATCAATGAATAGGATTTAGTGAATTCATCTTTACTTTGTTCAATTTCATTATGTTTTTTAGAAATAGATTCTAAAGTTTTCACATATTTTTCTAATCTATCAAGTTCATTTGACATATTACGATTAGATTTTTCAGACATAATTACTACGACTTTTTCTGTAGATTGTGAAATAATTCTAGAAATTTGCATAAATGAATTCATTGCTAAAAGAAAATCTTGTTTAGCCTTTTCAACATCATTATCTGATAAAGATTGTTCTAATGATTTAACTGCAGTATGACCTTTTTCATATAAATTATTGATATTATTTGGTATTTCATTTTCATAATTTTTATTTAATTGGTTTACAATTTGTTTATCTGCTTGTATAGCAATTCGTAAAAGAATACTTGGATCATTTTGTCCATATGCATGGTTAACTAATGATGGGGACATTGTACCAAAAATTAAAACAAATATTGCAAATAAGGCTAATTTTCTCAATTATTTTCCTCCATAGTCTTGCATAATTTTACTAAATTTTGTAAATCTTTCTTTTCTATTTCAATTACACCCTCACGTTCTAATCTTTTAACTGCACGCCACATTGTAGTTCGTGGTTGTAAAAATTTTTTTCGTAATTCACTTTCAAGTGCTTCACCATTATTATTAAAAATAAATTTCACTAATTCTTTATCATCTTCCCGTAAATCAGGTTTTAATTTAAAAATTGTTTCAAGATCTAAAACATCATTTTTTTGAATTGTTACAACTTCATTAATTACTTTAACATTTTTTTGTTTATTTCGAATAATTATGATAATGGAAGCTAAAATAACTATTATAATTCCACTAATTATTACATACAAAGAATAATCTTTTTCATTTTTTGTGTTTTCTATTGGATTTACAATTGTATTAGTACTAAAAAAATAATCAATTTCAGTTGAACCTGAAGATAATGTTAATTGATTTTGTTCGTTGATTAATTCCATGTTAATTGGAAGATTAGTCATTCCAACTATAGCAGAATTTTTTGGTAAAAGTAAAGTAAAGTCAGAAACAGAATCTAAAGAAAAAGTCCAGAGCCTACCTTGTTTAGATACCAAATCATGAATATCATATTCAATAGTTATTACAGATGAACCAAAAGTTTGGATTAAAGCTGTGTTATCAACAACATCAGCATCCAATAGAAATCCATTATCTCCTACAACAACTAAATTATCAATAGAACTACCAAATAGATTTAATTCATAATCAGTTAAAAAAGGATCAATATCAATTTCGGTACTAACGTGTGTAGTACCATCTGAGTAAATAATTAGATCAAGATCTCTAGGAGAACTAAATGAAGATTGGATTGGGAGTAAAGCTGCTACAATAATCATACTAGCTACCAAAAGAGGTGTTTTGACCATTGTATCAAAGATACAGTCATTCCTTACAAAAAGTATTCCATCGTCTCCTAGAGAATTTTTCAATTGAGTCGGTTCGATTAATGAGATCATTAGATCAGTACCTTAGATTCATGCTTTCTACAAGTTGTTGAAATCTTTTGAATTCCTGGAAAAAGCCTAGGCCTTTTTCAGTAATTTGAAAGACTCGATTTCTATCATTTTTGACTGATTCTACTAAGCCAGCTTCTACCAATTTCTCACATTTGTCTAATACTGCATAGTGAGATAGGTTGGCTTTTCGAGATATTGCAGATACAATGATTCCATCACGACCACCATTAGCGGTTACGTCTAAGATATCACCCATTATGCCCATTTCGGACCTGTATTGTTGTTTTGACATGTAATAGTATAGAATATGGTTGTTTATGAGGAACATTTTGAAACTTTACAGCGGAACACGAAGCGGAACACCTGTTTCATGTGAAAAAATACTATAATTTGGGTAAAAATGGGAATTTACTTTAAAAAAATGGAAATAATAAGGCTAAAAAATTGTATCAAAATTCATTCACAAGGTCAGCTTTGAGATTCATAATAACTTTTTATTCCCAATTTCAATAAGAAATCATAAAATGTTTGATAAGTTCAAAGAAGAAAAAGGTGGAGAGATGGTAGAAGAGAGAATTGATGAAAATGCTGATGAAAATGAAGCAGTAGAATCATCTCTAAATTCAGAATCTACTATAGGAATTGGTGAATTAATGGGAAAACGTGCAAAATTGGAAGAGGCCATTGATTATGTTGGTTTAATGATTAAAAATCTTAAAGATAAAAGAACTATGCTTGAAAAAGACATAGAAGAAGAATCTGTTGATATCAAGAATCTTAAAGAAAAATTACAAAAAGTTAGTGAATACATTGATGAAGAAAATAGAGGAATTCAAGAACTATCAGATAAAAGAATGAAAGTAGAGAATGAAGCTGATGAAGTGGCTACTATTATCAATAATTTAAGAGATAAGCTTTCAGGTATAGATACCATTGTTGGAGAAGAAGGAAATAGAGTTAAACAAATTAAAGATAATAGAGATTCTTTAGAAAGTTAAAAAATTAGAAAAATTTAGTACTAGTTTTTTCTTGACTACTAGATGGAACTGATGGGAACATTTCACCTGTTGAACTTTCAGCAACAGCAGATGCTTCTTTTAAAATTTTATCAGATTCTGCATTAGTAGTTTCATCTATTCCAAATGCTGCATCACCTGCGAAACTTTCAGTCATAAATCCTCCAAGCATTTCTGCCATCTGACCAATTTCTTGTTCAGCACCAGGCATTACTTTTCCAAGAGATGATTTCAAATTTTTCATCAATCCCATTGTTGGTACCATTGCTACTACAGTATCTCCAAGATCATTACAAGTAGATAATCGTAATTCAATTTGTTCCAAAGCAATTCTAGCACTGCTCAAAATTTTTGTTACTTTACGAACTTCAGCTAATTCATTTCCCAAAACTTTACTAGTTTGAACATCATGATTTTGTGTTGCTGTTACAATTCTTTGAAATAATTTAGCATCACGCTCTTGTAAACTAGTTAACATTAAATCTAATTTTTTAATTTGTGATTGTAATTTTTTAATTCCATCTTGAACTCGTGGTTTTAATGGTCCTTTAGGCTTAATTGTATCATTAATTTTATCAGCTATGCCTGTTTTTGGTTGTGTTGACCATTTACTATCAAGACCAGTCATGTGTTTAATTCTGAAATTATTACTTAATTTCAAGTGTAAAAATTGCTTAACAGGACGTGAAATTTAGTTAGCTAGGTTCAAAATATTTTTTATAATAGAATTTGCGATTTGATTTATGAATAAGAAAATTATGATTATACCAATTATAGCAATAATGGGATTTATTGCAATTGATTGGATTACAGGTTTTTCAGATCAAAAAGAGAAAAATAATGATATCGTATTTCACATAACTTTAGCAAATCCTGAACTTTATACAAATGGAGTTTATACTGATGCATTTTCAATTGAACCAGGAACATATTTTTTTAGATTTGTTCCAAATGGAAGCAGTCCTGAAATATTATCAATAAAACTAACTAGTCAAAATTATGAATTTTTAGAAAATTATACCCTCATAGGAACTCCACATGAATCTGAAACTGCAAAATATTTTACATGGAAATATCAGGGGAAGGGAGAAATTATAATTGAATCATCAAAACAAATTTCAATTAACATTAATCCAAATGGAAATGTAAATGGTTCAGTATCTGTAGATTTGATAAAGAAAGAGGCGTAAACCCCATAACTGCAGAACATTAAGAGATTTCCTCTTGTGGTCAAGCGTCTAAACGCCTGATTGCCTTTTTCGTTCTGCGGGGCTACG
>CALCPD010000078.1 GCA_937897875.1 uncultured Nitrosopumilaceae archaeon | reverse complement strand
GCAAAAATGAGTAAGAGTATGGGAAATATCATTCCACTAAGAACTGCAATTAAAGATTATGGTGCAGATCCAATTAGATTAGCAATTATTTCATCAGCTGAATTACTTCAGGATGCTGATTTTAACATGGAATCAGTCTCAGGCATTCAAAGTAAGCTTGAGTCACTTTTGGAGGAATGCAGTACCCTCAAAGCAGCACAAATTGGTAATTTGGAGGCTGAAGATAAGTGGATTTTATCAAGAACTCAAGGAATGATAGCCCAAGTTACAGAAGCAGTTGAAAAAATGAGGCTACGTGAAGGTCTTCAGGATATACTATTTTCATTTGAATCTGATTTGAGTTGGTATGCAAAGAGAGTAGAGGCCAAAGGAAGAGATAATGTTTCAGGAATATTGCACCAAATTAATTCTGCCAGAGTAGCAATGTTATCCCCATTTGCACCACATATTGCTGAAGAAATGTGGGAAAAATTAGGATACACTGAACTTGCATCAAAATCAGCATGGCCTGAATTTTCAAAAGAAAACATAGATTCAACATCAATTCAATCTGAAGAACTACTAAAATCAACAATTGATGATATTGTAAATATTTTAAAAATAACAAAAATGACTCCACAAAAAATTGTAATTTATGTAAACTCGGACGAGTTCAAATCTAAAGTTTATAGAAAAATTTTAGGAATTATGGTAGGTGGTCAAAACAATATGGGAACAGTAATGAAGGAACTAATTGCAGATCCTCAAACTACAGAAGCTAAAAAAATGCCAGACTATATCCAAAAGGTAATCAAAGACTTGCATTCAGAATCTGAAGAAATTAAATCAATGAAAGTAGAGTCTGAAGAGTTTGATGAAAAACAATTCTTATCTACAGAGTTGGCAAGTATTGGCAAAAAGGAATTTGGAGTAGAGATTCAGGTGTTTGGAGCAACTGATGAGGATATCTATGACCCTAAAGGGAAGGCAAGACATGCAAGACCATTCAAACCAGCTATACTAATTGAATAATTAATAGTGATTTTTACACGTTGAGCAAACATATGCAATTTTAGTTTCTAAATCATAAGGAATGTTCACTTTGGATAGTTGAACTATAGTAAATCCCCTACAAATCTTACAAACGCCTTGCAACAGTACTGATTGTAAAATTTAGAATTAACCAGATGTGTCAAAATCTGGTTCGATCAAGGTCAGAGGTAATTTACCCACGAAATTAACTACTTTTTGAGATATACAACACATGATTAAAGAAATAATTGGATTTGTATGGGACTTAATTTCAGGGCAGTAAAATCAAAATTACCTATCAAATAGAACAGATTCTGATGGATGTAATTTTTTCAAAACATCATAGTAATGAAAAGTCATTTTTTCATAAAATTTTGTGATTGAGTGATTAATTTGGAAAATCATTTTCTCAATAGAAATTTTTTTTGAAAAATCATTTTCATTTTCTAAATTTTTTTCCAATCTAATACATTGTTTTTCCAAAGTTTGAATTTGATTCAAAAATAACGAAACAGAATGTTGAGGAAGAGATTCACTAATTTCTAAAAACGATAATTTGATATCATCATTTACAGTATTTCGATTAACATTAAGAATTTCAGCAATTTTTAGGGCAGGTAATTTTTTTTCAAAATATAATTCATTTACTTTTTTTCTTCGATCTTCTTGTTGTTTTTTTGTATACGGACCACCATTTTTCTTTAAACTCATATTTTACATACAACATACTAGTTTAAGAGAACTAATTTTTTACGTAGACAAGAAATTATCAAATAACTAAAAAATGCCTAGTTTTACATAGTTAATTTTCAATATCTAAATCAACATGAACCT
>CALCPD010000077.1 GCA_937897875.1 uncultured Nitrosopumilaceae archaeon | reverse complement strand
TCCAAGTTGACTTTGCCGCCCAAGTTAATTGAAGAAACGATATTTTGAATTGAAACTACGGCATCTTTCTTCACTTTAATTCCTCCTTTTCGAAGTTGTTGAACTACTGTTTTTACGGCTTTTTTTGCTAATTCTTCTGATTTAGAACCTGTACATACCATTTTACCCGAACTAAAAATTAGCGTTGCACTCTTTGGAGTTTTTAATCTGAATACTAACCCTGGAAATACATCTGGGTGATATTCTACGTCTGGAAATTTCCTCGTAATGTCATTTAAATCCATTTTTTGCTCAACTGATGCTGATGCTACTACGTTTACTACGCTTATCATTGGTTTTGTTTGTGGCATGTCCAGTTTTTTTTCGTTCT
This sequence comes from uncultured Nitrosopumilaceae archaeon, assembly GCA_937897875.1. Taxonomy (GTDB): domain Archaea; phylum Thermoproteota; class Nitrososphaeria; order Nitrososphaerales; family Nitrosopumilaceae; genus Nitrosopumilus. The sequence continues at coordinate 1,962 of CALCPD010000077.1, read as the reverse complement.
ACTATATAAAAGGACTATATGACTCCCTTTTTCAAGATTTCATATCTTTTGACGAATCATTTAATTTAGATTTGTAAGGTTTTCTTTTTGTTGAATTTTACTGATTTTGAACAAATGTTCTCTATGGGTGATGATGGTGACACTTTGATGATGTTGGTTTGGATTATTCCAATAGTAATTTTTGTATTTTATGGACAACAAATTCAACTATTAGTTACTTCTGGTGAAATTAAAAAAGCAATTAAAAAAATTGATAAATTTAGATCTGATTCTAAAAAGGAGTTAATTGATTATGTGAAGAAGAATTTAGATCCTATTGATGACCCTACAAAAAAAATTGAACAATTTCTAGATTATTTCACAATAATGCCTGTTGATATGGATCCAAATGGAATTATGGATAAAGTAAGACATACTGTTAGATCTCGAGAAGACTATACTAGAAATCATGTAAAGTCCTTATCTCCTAACATGGGTGAGATTGAATTAACTCGTGTTCAAACTTTAATTGAAATTGCTTCTTCTTTACAAATGATTCATAAAATTGTAAATCACATGTTCTTGACTGCAAAAAAACAAAAAAACTATCCTTTGATTTTGCCATTACAAATGATGTTACCATTTATTATGGAACATGCAAAAGCAATGGATGCATCTATACCTGCATTCAAAACTGGTCAACCCCTTGGTGATGGAATTGGACCTATGGTAGTTGGGAAAATGATGTTAGATAAAGAAAAAGAAATAATTTCATTTCAAACTGCTCTTGCTAAAATTGATTATGAACAAAGAAAATTATTTCTAGTTAAAGCTGAAGGCCCTGGTTCTACTGTTGGTAGACCCGATGATGCATTACAAAAAATTGTGGATAATAACAAAATTGATGCAATTATAATGATTGATGCTGCATTAAAAATGGAAGGTGAAGATTCTGCATCTGTTGCTCGAGGTTTTGGTGCTGCAATTGGTGGAATTGGCACTGAAAAATTCCAAATTGAAGATATTGCAACTCAAAATAAAATTCCTGTTTTCTCAATTATTGTAAAACAATCAGTAAAAGAAGCCATAACTCTAATGACTAAAGAAATTGCTGATCAGGCTGATAATGTACGCTCACAGGTGTATGAAATGATCCTTGAAAATACTCTTGAGGGGCAATCTGTTGTAGTTATTGGTGTGGGAAATACTGCCGGAGTCCCCCAATGATTTTTTCTAAAGAAGAAATTATTCTAGCATATACCGTTGAAAAATGTCCAAAATGTGAGAAATTGAATAGACGAGATTTTTGTGAAGGTGATGTTTTGTTTAACTCCTCTTCAAAATGTACTTTTTGCGATGGCATTACTACTATTGAAAAAATTTATGGTGAAACTTTACAAAAATGATTTTCAAATTTTTTAATTTTATAATTGTACAAATACGGTAACTTTTCTAAATTGGATAGATTGGATATGAAAAATAAATTAACTCTTTCAAAACAATATGCTATCAAACAACATAAGGGTCAATATCGTAAGAACAACAAAACCCCATACTGGCATCATTTACGTGATGTTGTAAATAATCTTAAAATGATGGGAATTACGGATCAATCTATTTTATGTGCTGGATGGTTACATGATTCTATCGAAGATACTTCATTTGATTATGATGATGTTTCCAAAATTTTTGGTAAGAAAATTGCTCAAATAGTATCTGATTTAACAAAAGAAACTCGTTTACCTAAAAATCAACAAGAACAAAATTATCTAAAACAACTTTCTAAATCCTCTTGGCAATCTAAGGTTGTCAAATTTGCTGATATTTTGGCAAATGTTTCGGATTTAAAAAATTCTGAGTTAAATCAAAAACAAAAAATAACTCAAGTCAAATACAAGATAAAATATCTTGGTGTGATTAAATCTGGAATTGTGGATAATAAAAATAAAATTCCTAATTTATTTGAGGCTCAAAATTTACTAA
>CALCPD010000076.1 GCA_937897875.1 uncultured Nitrosopumilaceae archaeon | reverse complement strand
TTTTCAAGTTATAGTGTTATATAGATCGGTTAGAATTATGATATATTGAGTCGTACAAACCAAAGCACGATAATTAAAGAAGCAATTAATTCCTATCTTGACAAAGGAGTAACTGACAAACAAGACATCTATACAAAAGTAGTTGATGAACTTGGTGTTCCAAGACCTACAGTAAGAAGGGTTGCAAGAGATCTAAGAACTGAATTATTACAAAAGATCCAAATCTTACAATCTGACATGCCTAAAGTCACTACAACTTCTGAAGAAGCCGAATAAATTAAACTCCATTTTCTTTTTAATTTCTTTATTTAATGACCATTAGCATTACTATTATAAAGAATGAATTTTTGAAATTAAACATGGGATATTGGCGTAATCACATGGCAACTATCATTACAGGTGCCTTTGCTATTGTTCTAACTGGACTTTGGCCACCATTTTACGATTATGCACCAATACTAAATTTTGTCTTTATCATGGCAGTACCAATTACCTGGTTTATGGTTCTAACTTGTTGGTTATCCCAAAAGAGTGTCGATTATACCACTAAACATTCTCACGAACATGAAGTTCATCAAAAAAAAAGCTTGAGTAATTCTAAAACAGTCCAAGTTGAAGTTCCAAAAACAATCAATCTTTCAGAAATAAAACAAATTCAAGATGAATTATCTACAGAATTAAATGATCTAAAATCATCAGTTGAACTAAAAGATAGTGAAATTGAAAGATTAAATCAAGAAATCTCAAATTTAAAAACTTTAGTTCAAATTGAATCATTAAAAGCTGAGTTAGCTAATTTGAAAATGTTATCTTCAAAAAGAAAATAATTTAATCTTTACAGTGACAACTGACTATTCCGTGATTCTTTTTACAACCAGGACAACTTTCTGCACCACCATAATGACATTTACATGAACATAATTCTGTTGGATCTTTTTTTACACTCAATATTGGTATATTAACAATAATACTATTAGACTTTTACATTACAAGAATTAGTTATATTTTAAAATCTATTTGTAAATAACTTTTTATTTTTTTAACTTAGATGCAAGTTGCAAAGTTTCATCAACCATTTCTTTTAATCTATTTTTAGCATCTTCATCTGAAATTTCATTGTCTGTAAATATTTCTGTAGTTAGATAAACTGCTTTTGGATTTGTAATTACTCTAAAGTACGATAACAATTGTGTAATTACTGTTTGAACATCAACAAAACCAATATTTCCAGCAGCTAAAATAGCCATACCTGCAACTTTACCTTCCGTTTTTTTATAATCGACATATTCAAAGAGATTTTTTAATGCAGAACTAAAAAATGAATTATAAATTGGTGAACCAATTAGCCACACATCTGCCTCCATTATGTCTCTAGCAGCATTTTTCGTTGCTTCATTATACTCGACATCAAAGCCTCTATAACATTCAATTTCTCCCTCTGAGAGATTGATAAATTTTGTATCTGAATTTTTTGATTTTGTATACTCATTTACATATTTCATAATTATCTGAGTGTTTGCAGTTTTTCTTGGACTAGCTGAAATAACTACAATTTTCATAATTCCTATTTCTATTCTTGGTATTTAATCCATGCAATTTTTATAATTAAACGGGTTTGGAGGGCTTCGATCCCTCGACCTGTAACTTAGGAGGCTACTGCGCTATCCATGTTGCGCGTCAAATTGACTCTGCGCTACAAACCCAGCAGAAAAAATATTCTAAATTATTTAAGCCTAATCAAGGTTAGTTTGAATCAAATTTTGAATTTTTTTCCAGTCTAAATTTTCTTTATCTTCCCATTTTTCATAATATACAACATCCTTTAGATCTAATCTTGGTAACCAACGTGCAGTTTCAAGATCTGGTTTATCTGCAAATTCGTTAACATAACCTAAACACAAGTATGCAACAGGGACTACATGTTCAGGTAACCCAAGAGTTTCTTTTAAAACATCATTTGAAAGAATACTTACCCAACCTAATCCTACTCCTTCAGTTCTTGCAGATAACCACAAATTTTGAATTGCACAACATACACTGTATAATCCAGCTTCTGGAATACTTGATCTACCTATCACAAATGGACCAAATTTAGTTGGATCATATGTTACACAAAGATTAACAGGAGATTCTAAAATCCCTTCTAACTTAAATGATAGATATTTTGATTTTTTTGGTTCTTCTACTATTTGGGAAGAACGCTTTTTCTCTTCATCAAATGATTCTTTAATTTTCTTTTTAGTTGCTTTATCTTTAATTAATATGAAATTCCACGGTTGAGAGAAGCCTACTGATGGTGCATGATGTGCAGCATGAAGAATTTTTGATAATTTCTCTTCTTCAATTGGTTTTGATATGAAATGTGATCTTACATCTCTTCGTGAATAAATTGCCTTATAGAACCCTCTTTTTTCTTCATCAGTAAAATTATCTTCCAATATTTACACTCATTTTCTCTTTTTATTCAGCCTTTCTTTTCTTAAACCTTAATAATGTCTGAACATTGCTTTCAACTTCAATGGGCCTGTAGTCTAGCTGGTTAGGATACCGCCTCGACATGGCGGTGATCATGAGTTCGAATCTCATTAGGCCCACTTTTTATTATTTTTCTGCTCTGAATTCATTTTCAGCAACACTCCATGTACTTTGAGTGATAATCATTCCCTCAGCAACAAAATTAGTTACTTCATTATTTATTATGGATTGATAAATTTCTGAACCTACTTCTGATTTATTTAGAATAAATGTATTTTTCAAAGGAACTTCAGCACCTCCAAAAATTTGTGCTCTTCCAGGTAATGCAACATCTTCTGTAGAATATTTTCCAGAACCTAATAACACATCATCACCATAGAGTTGATATTCAATAACTGGAACTACGTATATTTTTTCACTAGAATTTTTTACAAGAAATGTAAGAGTTAATTTTGATTCATTCTCTCCAGATTCTCTTAATGTAACATCTGTTAATTCAACTTCAACTTGATCAAGTGATACATTGTCTAAACTTGCATAGTAAACAATTCCCCCCATTAAAGCTAAAACTCCAGCTATTGCTGCATAAACTGTAAGTCTACTTTGAAGTGCCATTTCAATATGATTCTTAATCTACAAGTAAAAAACGTTGTCAAGATCCAAATACATAATATTTGATATAATATTTGATTAAACATGGCTGCAATAGAACAAGCAATTTTAACTTGGATTCATCTTGTTTCAGCTGCAATATGGGTGGGTGGTTCACTTTTTATTGGAATTGTATTTTCTCCCCTTCTAAAAACTATGACTAATTCACTTCAAGAAAGAATGCAAATAATGATCAGAGTTGGAAAACGATTTAACATAATTGCTGTACCTGCATTAATTATTATGATGGTAACTGGTTTGTATAACTCCCATTTAATTTTAGGAAAACCAACTATTCTTTTTGAAACAAGCTATGGACAATTTTTAGTAATTAAAATTATACTTGTTATTGTTTTAATTATTGTATATGCAGTACATGTTAGAGTAATTCGCAAAGATGTTGAAGAAAAAATTATGTCAAATCAAATGTCTGAACCTGAAATACAAAAATTAAGAAAAAAAATTATTATTCTTGGTGAAATAACGGTAGTAATTTCTTTGGTGATTCTATTTTTAGCATCATTACTTGATGCTGGAGTTTGATACTCCTTCAATAATTACTTCAAATCCTTCTGATATCTTTCCAATTCCATATTTACAACCTGTAATTTTTGATGTTACAAACAGATTTGTTTCTAGATGATTTGTAATTTCTTTGACACGAAATACTGTTTTGCCTTTAGTCAAACTTGCTGGTACTACAATCATATCAGCTAATTTTTCATCTAATCCAAGTGAATTATCTATAATTTTATTCAAATCCAAATCAAAATTTTGTGTTTTTTTATTAAACAATGCATCAATTCCCATAATTGAATTATCATCAATACTGTAGATTAACAATGAAGCTCCAGAATCAATTGCCTCTTCCTCTTTAATTTCAATTTTGACATTAATTTTTTCTTTAATTTTTTCTATTTTTTCTTTTATTGTTTTAATTGAAATTTTTGAAAATGTACAAATTAATTTAAAATTGTTTGATTTTCTTTCTAAAAGATTTATTGATTTAATTTTTGATGGATATACTTCTAATTTTACTTCACCACCACCTTTTGGATAATATCCTCTGTTAGTAATTTTAATTGAAAATTCTATTCCCATTCTAGAATATGCTTCTTTCAATACATATTGAGTATAATTCATTGATGGACTCCAAAGTACATCCGTACCACCTTTAATTATTAAAATAAGTTTTTTTTGTAAAATTGATACAACAGGAATTAAAACTTGAAGAATTAATGAAATACTTCCAGCTGTTTTAATATCTTCAATTAATTCTAAATTTTCTATGTTACCTGGAATAAATTTTAGTTCTGTAGAGCCTATTTCAGCTCCAATTATTTCTGCATTTGAAATTTTTTGTAAAATTTTAATTGCAGTAAGGTGCTGTGGTTTTAAACCTCCCTCTTTCCTATTTTTTCTAATATTTTCTAAATGAATTGGTTGATTAGTAATACATGATAATGTAATTGCTGAACGTATTATTTGTCCACCACCTTCACCATGTTCCCCGTTAATTTTTAGAAAATTCATATTTTTTAGTAGTTAACACGCTTTATGATAGTTTTTTAAAAAGAAATTTCCTATATTTTGTATGAATGGTTTGTTAATAGGAAGATTTCAGCCATTTCACTTAGGTCATCTTGAAGCATTACAATTTGCATTATCTAAAGTTGATAAATTATGGTTGGGTTTAGGAAGCTCAAACAAACCTATTGAACAAAATAATCCATTCTCTGCTGAAGAAAGAAAGAAAATGATCTTATCTTCAATTGATGATTCAATGAAAAATAAAATTACAATTTATTTTATTCCTGATTTAGATAATCATGTAAAATGGATTGAAAAAATTGATACTATAGTACCAAATTTTGATATTATTTTTTCTAATGATCCATTAACTGATCATCTGTATTCAAAAAGAGCAACTCAAGTAATGGCTATTCCATTTTTAAAAAGAGATCAATTATCTGGTACTAGAGTTAGGGATTTAATAAAAAGCGATCAAAAATGGGATGATTTAGTTCCCTCTGGTACTAAACTAATTTTAGAAAATTTGGATTCAAAAAATCGGCTACAAATTCTTTAATTATAAATAAGCCTGAGCGTAATCAATTTTGAAGATATTTTGGAATATTTAGTAATGTTACCAGGACCTACAAATGTTCCTGAACGTGTTACACGAGCAATGATTGAACCATCTATTAATCATAGAAGTGACGATTTTGTAAAACTTTACGAAGAATGTGTAAATAATACAAAAAAAGTTTTTGATACTCAAGG
>CALCPD010000075.1 GCA_937897875.1 uncultured Nitrosopumilaceae archaeon | reverse complement strand
CATGAACTTCAGACTGTTGACAAATATTTTGATTGGGTTGTGATGGTTAATAGAAATTTAATTGCTAATGGACCAATTAAAGAAGTGTTTACAAAAATAAATTTGGACAGGACCTATCAAGAAAAACAGCGCATGTCTATTTAGTAAATGAATGTGATGACAAATGATTCTTGAAGAAATATTATCTATTTTTCTAGGAATTTTCACTGATTATACACTAAGATATGTTGCTCTAGGTTCAGCTATTTTGGGAATTACTAGTGGTGCTTTAGGATGTTTCACTGTATTACGAAAACAAAGTTTGTTTGGAGATGCTATTGCTCATGCAGCTCTACCTGGAATTGGATTTGCCTATTTGTTTGCTGGAACAAAAGATTCACTTCTTTTAATGTTGGGTGCTGCAATCTTTGCATGGTTTGGTGGAATGATCACACTTGCAATCACAAGCACTACTAGAATTAAACAAGATGCTGCATTGGGAATTACACTTTCAGTATTTTTTGGATTGGGCATTGTTTTACTAAGTTATTTACAAAGTATTGGTGGTGCTAGTCAGGGGGGATTGGATAGATTTCTGTTTGGTCAGGCAGCTGCATTAATAGAATCTGATGTCATTAATCTGGGAATCTTATCTGCCGTATGCTTTACTATTCTAATTTTATTCTATAAAGAATTCAAGATAACAACATTTGATAGTTCATTTGGTCAAAGTCTAGGATTTCCAATCAAATACCTTAATGTCTTATTAACATCAGTAATTGTTGTAGCAGTTGTAATTGGATTACATACTGTTGGTGTAGTTTTGATGGTTTCTATGCTAATTGCTCCTGCAGCTGCTGCAAGACAATGGACTTCAAATCTAAAAAATATGATTATTCTATCTGCTATCTTTGGAGGTTTAAGTGGAATTATTGGTTCTATGATTAGTAGTACAGCTGAAGGGATGTCAACTGGTCCGGTCATTGTTATTACAATTACCGCCATATTGGGAATCTCATTTGTCTTTTCACCTAAACAAGGTTACCTATTCAGGTATATTCGTAATCAAAGAAAATCTCAAACTTCTCTAGACAACATCAAAACTATCTCAGATAAGGAAAAGGAGAATCATGGAAATATCTAGTGATCTAATAATTATTGGTACTGCAATTTTAGTTGCAGCAAATTGTGCTTCAATTGGTGTATTTTTGGTATTGAGAAAAATGGCGATGATGTCTGATGCCATTAGTCATTCTGTCTTACTGGGAATAGTTATTGCTGTGTTTGCTGTAGGTGGAAGAGAACCTGTTGCAGTAATTGTGGGTGGTGTTCTTTCTGGAATTCTTACAATATCTTTGGTTGAGTTATTGTATCGTTCAGGTAAATTAAAACAAGATAGTTCAATTGGAATTATTTTTCCTTTCTTATTTGCTATTGGAGTAATTCTTGTTACACAAGCTGGTAATATTCACATTGACGTACAACATGTTTTGTATGGTTCAATAGAATTTGCACCATTTGATACATTGTATCTGGATGAATTGAACATTGGTTCAAAATCTATATGGGTTCTTGGTATTTTGGCAATTGCAAATGTATCCTTTATTGGGATTCTTTACAAAGAACTAAAAATTAGCACCTTTGACAAGTCACTTGCATTAGGTGCTGGATTGATGCCTCTATTAGTTCATTATTTGTTAATGATTATGGTAGCTACAACTGCAGTTGTTGCTTTTGAATCCGTTGGTGCAATTCTAGTAATTGCATTTTTCATTGTGCCTGCATCTGCAGCATTCTTACTTACAGATCGTTTATCCAGAATGTTAATCCTTTCAGTTTCTCTTGGAATCATAAGTGCTGTAATGGGTTATTTGTTTGCAATTTTTGCTGATGTATCCATATCTGGTTCAATGGCTACAATTACTGGAATTATTTTTGGATTGGTTTGGATCTTTGGACCAAATAGAGGACTAATTTCAAGATGGAGACGAATTTCAAAACAAAGATTTGAAGTAGATTTAGGAATTGTGTTAACTCATATTCATAAAGAATTGGGCTCAGATCGTCAAGTTTCTACATCAAGTATGTCAAATTCCTTAGGTTGGACCAAAGAATATTCTAAAAAATTAAGTGAATTTATTCAAGAACAAAAATTTGTTGAAAAAAATGCTCAAGGTAATTTTGCACTTACAAATATTGGATTAAAAAAAGTAGAAAATTATTCAAATTAATTTGAATACTCCTATTCATTAGGTTCAGGATGAATAGTGATTACTGAATTTTTAATTTTTAATCTAATTACATGTTCAATTTCTGATGTAAGATCGTGTACTTTTTCAATTGATAGTTCTTTATCAAAAGAACAATCAATATCAATTTTAAGAATATTTTCAAATTTTAACGATAAAATTCTACCTACTTTTTTGACATCTGGATAATTTTCAACAATTTTTTTAATTTTTTCTTCTGTTACTGTGTCTTCAATATTGAAATTTTTTGGAACTGTTAGAAATGGCTCTAAATGAATTGTGGCATGAGTAATTTCTGGTATTTCTTTTTGTATTTTATTCTCAATAATTTCAGAAATTCTATGTGCTGAAACTAAGTTAATTTCTCTATTTACCATTACATGCAAATTACAATATGATTTTCCTTTTGTTTTATGTGTGATGACATTGTGAACTCCTTTGACTCCTTTTACACTTTTTGCAATTTCTAAAACTTTCCCATCTAATGGAACATTTTTCCAATTGGGTTCAAAATGAATTGTAATTCCTGCATTTGTAATTTCATTTTTAATATTTCTTTCAACACTATCGCTAATTTCATGGGCTTTTTCAAAACTTGTATCGCCTCTTAATGATATGGTTACATCTGCAAAAATTGTATCTCCAGATCTTCTCATTAGTATTGATCCTGTTTCCATAACTCCATTTGTTGAATTTGAAATTTCTCTAACTTTTTTTACAAGTTCTGGTGATATTACATCTGTCAAATCTAACGCAGTTTTGTAAATCAATTTTATGCTGAGAATTGCTAATAAACCTCCTAGAATTAAGGCTGCAACAAAATCTCCAAAATAAATTCCATATGTAACTAGAATT
>CALCPD010000074.1 GCA_937897875.1 uncultured Nitrosopumilaceae archaeon | reverse complement strand
AGAGGAGTTTTTGTCAAAGTCCACAAATATAAGATGAAATGAAATGAAATGGAAAAAACTACAACATAATGGAATCTTGTTTCCTCCGGAATACGAGAAACAAGGAATTACAATAAAAATTAAAGGAGAATCTATCAATCTCGATATAAATCAAGAAGAGATGGTGTATCAATGGGCAAAGAAAAAAGATACCCCATATGCACAAGACAAAGTTTTTCAAAAAAACTTTACAGGAGATTTTGTCAAAACATTAGATTCAAAATTTAAAAAAATATCATATGAGGATATTGATTTTTCAAGTGCTTACAAAATTGTAGATAAAGAAAAGGACCTAAAAGAAATGATGACAAAAGAAGACAGAAAAGCATTAGCTGTAAAAAGAAAAGAACTACGTGAAAAATTAAAATCAAAATACGGTATTGCAATCATGGATGGTAAGGAAGTTGAAGTTGGAAACTATATGGCAGAACCTCCAGGCATATTCATCGGTAGGGGAGAACATCCACTAAGAGGCAAATGGAAACCTAGAGTCACAGCAAAAGATGTTACATTAAACCTTGGAAAGGATGCAAAAAAACCAGAAGGTGATTGGGGTAAAATTATTCATGACAATGATTCTATGTGGTTAGCTAGTTGGATGGATTTCCTTACACAAAAAAGAAAATACGTATGGCTTGCAGATACTGCAGGACTCAAACAAGATAGAGACAAGGAAAAATATGAAAAAGCAGTTAAACTTGGAAATGAAATTGAAAAAATAAAAGATAGAATTGTCAAAGATATGAAAAGTAAGGATCGTAAAATCAATAAAATATCGACTGCATGTTATTTGATTTATAGAACTGCTATGAGGGTAGGAGACGAAAAAGACCCAGACGAAGCAGATACAGTAGGTGCAACAACCCTCAGAAAAGAACATATCAAAATTACAGCCAAAACAATTGAATTTGATTTTCTAGGTAAAGATAGTGTCAGATGGCAAGAAACAGTGGTAGCTGAAGGTCATGACAAACAATTTCATGAAAATCTAAAAAACATAATAGAAAAGAAAAAACCAAAAGATGAGATTTTTGAAGATATAACATCAAGACATGTTAATCAATACTATTCAGGGATTGTAAAGGGACTAACGGCTAAAGTGTTTAGGACATATCTTGCAACAACAGTTGTTAAGAAATACCTAGTAGAACATGACAACATAAAGGGGAAAACAGCAAATGAAAAATTATACCATGCCAAGTTAGCAAACTTGGAAGCTGCAATGATGTGTAACCACAAAAGGACAATTCCTAAGACATACGAATTAACATTGCAAAAGAAACGAGATACACTCAAAAAAGTTGAAAAAGAACAAGTCTGGAAAAAAACTCAAGATACACTCAAAAAAGTTGAATCAAAGGAAACGAAAACAGATATCCAAAAGAAGAGTAAAACAAAGAGAATAAAGACGCTAAATGAACAAATTAAGAAACAAAAATCAAAACACAAAGAAAGACTACAAAAACTAGAGTTACAATTGGACTTGTCAGAAAAAACCAAAGATTATGCAATTGGAACATCACTTAGAAACTACATAGATCCACGTGTTTTCAAAGCATGGACTGATGAGGTGGGAGCTGAATGGGAGAAATTATACACAGCAGCATTACAAAAGAAATTTCTCTGGGTAAAAAACGAGGATGTAGAATGGAAAAATCTAAAATAAAATTCAAATATTATTAAAATCAATAAATTAGACATAATTTAGTACCGTAGAATCATTTAATTTCCCAGATTTTTGACCATATAGTATGCCGGGGTAGCTCAGCCTGGTTAGAGTGCCAGTTCAATTGGTAAACTCTAACGGTTCTCCAACTAAGGCAATACTCATAATCTGGAGGTCGCGAGTTCGAAACTCGCCCCCGGCACACAGATTATTCTTAAAAATCGTAAGATTGGGATTTCTATAAAAAATTAATAATTTTAAGAGAATCTAAGGTCTAAGAGTAGTATTCTTTGAAGCCCTTGTCAGTTGGGACTAATTCAGTTTTCATTCCAAATAATCCAGATTTTTGTTGGGGCTTCATTAATCCATTATTTTCCAAATCCTCTAAAATTGAATTAAGTTCCTCAGTAGTTAACCCAGTATTTTTTTGAATGTTTTCAAATAATCTAACTCCTCTGTGTAATTCGCCTAAAACTAACATGTTTTTGGTTTGAGGTTTTGAAGACTTTGGAGGTTCCTGGTATTCAGTTGGATTTGATTCAAATTGTTCATCAGACTGTTTTTCAAACCTACCAAAATCAGAACCATATTGCCTTTCAGAGATTTCCTGAGACTCAATTCCACCAGATTTGAATTTCTTCAAAACACGAGGCAAAATACGTGCCAATGGAACCATTAGGAAAATTATCAAGTAAATCCATGAAAAATCTGCTTCCATAACTATTGCATATACAAAACAGGATAAATCTGTTGAGGCAGTCCATTACATAGTGTTAGAACAAATTATGATGGGTATAATAATAGGAAAAATTTAGGATATTAGATGTCAAAGTATCAATCATCCCCAGTTAAGGTAAACATGAGTGGTGCCAAATTAGTTGTTGGAGCCATTATTGTTCTTATTATTATTGGAGTTGTAGCATCGTCATCAGTTAAAATTGTAGAATCAGGTAATAGAGGAGTACTTACACAATGGAGTGCAGTAGATTTAACAGCACCACCACTTAACGAAGGTATTCACTTTGTTGTTCCATTCCAAGATGAAGTAGTACAAGTTGAAGTTCGTACTCTAAAGTATGATAAAGATACTAGAAGTGCATCAAAAGATCTTCAAACAGTTCAAACTACAGTTACCGTAAACTATCATGCAGAATATGAGAAAGTAAATTATCTTTACAAGGAAATAGGATTAGATTATGAAAATAGGGTTATTGGACCAGCAGTTGAAGAAACAGTAAAACAAGTTACTGCAAATTATAATGCAGAAGAATTAATTACAAAAAGACCACTAGTTAAGGGAGATATTGAAAATGCAATTAGAGACAGATTAAACCAATTTTATGTAGATACAGAAGTAATTTCAATTACAGACTTCGAATTTTCACCATTATTTGCTAAAGCAATTGAATCCAAAGTAGAAGCAGAACAAAAAGCCCAAAAAGCAGAAAATGATCTGATTAGAATCGAAGTAGAAGCAAGACAGTTAGAAGCTCAAGCAGTCGGTTTAGCAGCAGCAAATATTGCAGAAGCACAAGGTGAAGCAGAAGCAATTTCAATTATCAACAATGCATTATCACAAAATCCATACTATCTAGAATGGTTAAAGACCCAAGCATGGGATGGTAAACTTCCACTTGTAGTAGGAGAAGGTGGAACTCCATTTATTGCAATTCCAACTACACCATAAAATAACTAAGTAGGAATTATTTTTATTATAAAATAACTTAGTAATTATTTCTCTTTATTTTTATCATTATCTCTAATTGCATCATACATTGCTAGAAATTGTTCTGGCTCATTTTTTGTATAATTTTTTTCAAGTTTCTGAATTTCTTGAGGAGACAATGGTTCTCCTTTATTTTCATAATATTCCTTAATTATTTGAGAAGGGGTCTTATCAATATTGTATTTTTCAAGTGTTTGAGTTATTGATCGTTTAGATAACATATTTTGTAATAATAATTTGTAAACCAAATAAGAAGAAAGTGCAATTATAGTAACAACCAAAATTGGTATTATGATAACAGCTGCTGCCATACTATCTATAGAATAATTGTATATTTCATTGTTATTCTTTTTTTAGTAGTAAAAAATTTCTTTTTAAGAAATTCAAGTTAATGTTAAATGTAGTATTTCTAAATTTTAAGCAAATTGGGAGAATTTCAAGAGTTTACAGAGGCATTATTTGGACAATTATCAGTTGAAATTGATGAAGAGAAAGAGATTATAAAATTAGCCAGTAGAGCCAAAGAAGATCTAAAAGGAAAGGTAGAATTTAACAGTCTAGAAAATATTGCAACAGAAATTTTTTCCACATATAAAAATAAAGTAGAAGAATTTCTAGGAGTAAAAATCCCAGAAAATATGGAATTAAAATTTCCAGAGTTAACAGATTTGAAAAGATTGAAAGGAGAAAAGGTATTTGCAGATAAAGAATCAAAAGAATTTGTAACGCAATTATTTAATGCAGTTGCAAAAGAAGATAAAACAAGAATTGCAGAATTAATGCAAGAAGATACTGCCAAATATTTAGTATATTCAACATATGCAATTCAATACGTTTCTAAAATTACAACAACATATGGAGACTATCTAAATTCAATTATTTATTTAAATAAATTTATTCTATCAAGGTATCCAGAAATAATTCTTCACAAACAGGGTGAACCATATGATGTAAGATTTGATAGTGTAAATTCAGGATATATTGGTGCAGTAAAAATGACAGTTCTTGAAGAATTAATTCATGCTGCTCAGGGAAATTTACAACAAGTAAACAAAAATGCAGCAATAGAAGTCAACAAAATAAATGAAGAATTAGCTAGTATAATTTTAGCATTAGATTCAGAAACAATTAACAAACTTTCAGAATACTGTCAACTGCAAGCTGTACCAGATGATTTCCCATTTGCAAAAAAAGCAAATCTATTTTTCTTTTTGAATCCAGATCATTTCTTAATTGAACAAATAGGACCAGATGTAATGACATTCACTCATGTAGAAATAGATCCAAAAATAGGAGAATCAATTCCACAGCTCTTAGAGATTTATAAAAAATGGTTAGTTCCAATACAACAACATCATGCAGCATTTACAGCAATGGAAGGAATGGCAGCATTTGCTATTGAAAATATTTTAAAAGATGATAAAGATTTTCAAAATTATCTTACTACTTTCATGGGAACTGATTTTTCAGCATATCAAGTAAGAAAAAGCATGGGAAAAGACTTTACAAAAACAATATATGAAAAATTAGGCACTAATACATTCAAAAAAATGATTGAAATCCCTCCAAATACAAAAGAATTGAAAGATCCTCAATTATACCTAAAAAAACTGAGTTAGTAATAATTGAGTGAAAAATTTGATCCATTAGTTGCAGAGTGGATATCATTTGTAAAGAATCCAAATTTCAATTTAATTGAAAAATGTCTTAAATTTTCACAATTAATAGAATATCCAGATTTACAAGTTGAAGAATATATTAAAAAAATTAATCGAATAGGAATGTCATTAAAAGAATCAATTAGTGATGTAAAAAATCCAACATATCTAATTTCAATGCTAAATGAACACCTCTTTGAGAATTTAGGATATAGTGGAGATGATGAGGATTACTATAATCCAAAAAACAATTTTCTTAATGAAGTAGTAGATAAAAAAACGGGCCTACCAATTACAATATCAATTCTTTATGTTGAAATTGCAAAATTTATAGGATTAGATCTTAAAATTGTGGGATTTCCAGGCCACATATTAGTAAAATATAATGAAGAAATGATATTAGATCCATTTTATGATGGACGTTTATTAGATATTGATGATCTACAAGAAATTTTAGATGCAAATTTTGGAGGAGAAATAGAATTTAAACCAGAATTTCTTGATGAAGTCAAATCAGAACAAATTCTAATCAGAATGGTTCGAAATTTAAAAAATTCTTACATACAATCATTTGTTTATGACAAAGCACTACGATGTGTAAATATGGCATTAGCAATTGAATCAGAGTCTCCAGAAGACATTAGAGATAAAGGAATTTTAGAACAAAGATTACTAAATTCTGAAAATGCTTTAAAATATTTGAATAAATATTTGGAATTAAATCCTAATGCAGAAGATGTAGATTTTATTTTAGAATTAATTCGAAGTATTAAGACAAAAAATTAATCAATTATAGAATCAATATCTTTGCCTTCTTTGATCAAAGATATTTCATGACGAGCAATTTTATTTCTAAATGCACTTTTGATAATATCTAATTCACTTCGAAGTAGTGCAATTTCATCTTCAAGTTTTGCAACTCTTTCATAAATGGTTTCAGCATCTGAACTCATAATGAATTATGAATAAAAAATTGTCTTAAAAAGTTATGGGTATATGGTTTAATTTACTATGAATTTTAAATTATAATTCAAATTCTTGGCGACATTTTTCACATTTTGCCCTTTCTTCACCAGGTGAGCCTAAAAGGAAAATTTTTCCAATTGTTTGGCATAAAGGACACATTCCAGTTGTAGCATTTTTTGGGCCTGTACGAATAATTTTTTGACTTTTTCTACGTCCCATGAAAAAACTCACTTATCCGGTCTATTAAGTTTTAATGGCGCGGGGAGAGGGATTTGAACCCACGAGTTCTTGCGAACATGAAATTAGCAATCTCACGCCCTACCGGGCTAGGCGACCCCCGCATAATTAAGGCTAAGATGTATCTGTAAATAAATTCATTCTTTATGATCAAGTGCAATGATAGAATTAATTAGACGTAAATCAAAATCTTGCAATAATGAGTAAAAAAGCTGCAGTAATGAAAGGAGACGGCATCGGTCCAGAAGTTGTTGATTCAATGTTAAAAGTTCTAAAAGAATGTAATTTTCAATCAGAATTAATTTTATGTGAAGCAGGTTCAGAACAATGGGACAAAAATGGTAGAAAAGATGCATCATATATCCCAGATTCAACTATGAAAACCTTAGAAGAAGTAGACTGTTGTTTTAAAGGACCAACTACTACAATTCCAGTTCCAGGTGCACCAAGAAGTGTTGCAGTTACATTAAGACAAAAATTTGAACTTTATGCCAATATCAGACCAACTAAAACTTATGATAGATTAACCCCAGACAGAAAACTTGATTGTGTATGCTTTAGAGAAGCAACTGAGGGACTCTATACAGGAGTAGAAACAAAAATTACAGATGATGCAGCAATTGCCATTAGAAAAATCACTAGACAAGGAAGTAGAAGATTACTTGATTCAGCAGTGGATTGGGCAAACAAATTTGAAATGAAAAAAATGGTTGCAATTACAAAAAGAAATATTTTAAAACAAACAGATGGGATATTTTGGGATGAAACACAAAAAGCAGTTGAAGGAACTGGAATAGAATTATCTGAGATATACATAGACAATATGGCACAGCAAATGGTAATTGCAACTGAACAGTTTAATGGTTCAGTATTAGTTAGTACCAATTTATTTATGGATATTATTTCAGAACTTGCATCAGCTCTAGTTGGTTCAATTGGATTAATTTATTCTGCAAATATCGGAGATAATTATGCAATGTTTGAAGCAGCACATGGAAGTGCCCCACAATTTGCAGGACAAAATAAAGTTAATCCTACTGCAACTGTATTATCAGGTGCATGGATGGCAGACTATCTAGGTGAAAGAGAAATAAGAGATGCAATATTTTCTGCAACTGAACAAGTTATCAATGAAGGCAAAACAGTAACATGGGATATTGGAGGTAATGCAACTACCACACAGATGACAGATGCAATAATCACATATGCAAAAAATAATTTAAGAAAATAATTAATTTATTGCCTCTACAAGAATTAGTTCTTCAAAAAAAAGTTTTTTTCGGGCAACTATTTTAGTTCTTAATCCTAATTTTTGTGCATAATCTATGAGTTTTGAATAATTAGATAATGATGAAGTAACAAAAATGAATTTACCATTTTCTTTGAGATTTTGTAAAACAGAATCAAATATTTTTTTAGGTATTTCAAACCCTTCAGCACCGCCATCAGTAGCAATATCTAAAATTTTATCAGTTGCCAAATAAGGTAAATTACAAACAATAAAATCAAATTTAATTTTTAATGCATCTGAACTATTACAACAAATCAAATTATCTGTTTTGTATGAACTTTGATGTTGCAACACATCATAATTAATATCAGTTCCAACAACAAAAGAAAAATTATCACAAAGTAATTTTGTTAAGTAACCAGATCCACTTCCAACATCTAATGCATAGTCACCTTTTTCATTTTCAATATAATTTGCAATAAAAAAAGTATCCTCAGAAGGAGGATATTCATCATTTTTCAAGAATTTGTTTTGCAAGATTAACTATTTCGTCTCCAGAAAGATCATCAACACGTTTCTCTATTTTACTTTGTTTATTGAATTGTTTTAAAATATTTTTTACAGTTTTTCTCCTATAAGAAAAAATATTATTAATTGTAGAAATCAAAGTTTCATCCATAACTATATTCTGAGAAATTTTTAAAATAACTGAATCAATTTTTGGCGGAGGTGAAAAATTATTCTTACCTACATCAGATATTTTTTCGATATTAAGTGCATGAGTTGCAATTATGCTAATAGCACGTCTATTTTTTGAAGTTGCAAAAAGTTTTTCTGCAAATTCTTTTTGAACCATAATTACTCCATGCGAAAAAGGGGTCTTAGATAACCATTCAATTGCATCCTTACTCCTAGAATAAGGAAGGTTAGAAACAAAAATAGAAAAAACATATTTTTTCTTGAATCCATCACCTGATTTTAGAACAAGATTATCAAATCGGGCAAAGGTGGATTTTGCTTTTTTAATTAAATTTTCATCAGCATCTACAGAAATAACTTTTTGAGCATTTTTACATAGTAAGGGGGTCAAAATACCAAGACCAGTTCCAATTTCAAAAACAACGTCATTTTTAGAAATTCTAGCTTCTTTAACAATAAATTCAGCAATAGATTTTGAATTAAGAAAGTGTTGTCCCAATAATTTCCGTTTTATCATTTCTTAACAAATAGATTCATTCTACTTTCACCAGAAATTTCATCCATAATTCGTTCAGAGATATGTTTTACAGGATCTTTGAATCCAACTCTATCTTGTAAGTCCTCATAACTTTCAAATCTTTTCTTCTCTCTTTCTTCTAACATTGTTTTCATGTATGTTTTTCCAATTCCAGGAATTAATTCTAGGGCATGTATTCTTGGAGTTAACGGTCGTGAATTGTTAAGATACTCCACAAACTTTGTTTCATTGGTGGTCACAATTGTTTCTACAACATTAGATAATTCACTTTGAGCAGATGAAGAGATATGATCATATTCCATTTTTCCCAATACAGATGAAATTTTAGTTCTTCCCTCCTTACCAATGTAAATTTTTTCTCCAATTTCAAAATTAGAGTTTGGAACGCCAAGAACTTCTAAAAGAGTTAGACGATCTTCACCAATAGAAGTGATAATAATTCCATCTCGCCCTCTTACAGTAGTTGATTTTCCTCGAGGATTGAAATCTAAAACATATGCATACTCCTCATATTTTCGAGGAGGGGATTGTGCCCGATACAAAATGTATTACTCCGGAAAAATTAAGAATGCTCCTGGATTATTTTGAGCATTTTTTCCAGGGTTTCAGCAAGAATTAATTTTTTCCAACCGAATGTGAATGAACGTAATTCAGCCATACTTGTTGGTCTGATATTAACAATTTCAACAGCTTCGTCTTCTGTTAACTCACAATCTTTAATGAGTTTCTTTTTCATTTCTTTTGCATCTTTAGCATCTATAGATACAAATTTTGAAACATAATCATATGTCCAACGTTGGATTTGATCCATTTCTTCAACGTCAACTTTACCTAAAATTTCTTTCACTTCAGAAAGAGAAATTGCTTGTTTTTTTTGTACTTCTTCCATAATTATACACCGAATGGTTTTATGTGATCCAATCTAGTGATTAAGGTTTTTGGTTTATCACCCAATTTAACACTGAGTGTAATAGCACGTCTACCAACATTTGTTATCAGACCTACTTTGCCGTGATATCTTCTATGTGGTAATCCTTTATGCTGTCGTGGATCAATAATGACAAGTGCTTGTTGACCTTCACGGTATTCACGTAACAAGAATGATACTCCTCTAGGAGCTCTTTTCGTCATTACAGATCTAGATTTATGTTTAAATCCATGTGAACGACCATGGGACTTCTTAGTTGCCATGAGTGTAAAACC
>CALCPD010000073.1 GCA_937897875.1 uncultured Nitrosopumilaceae archaeon | reverse complement strand
ACTTCTACTATCCCAAGTTCTAAGACGTTCAATTGTACTTTTCATTGAAGTTGATAATGGTTTTCCAGATGCGTCTTTGTTTAATGGATTGATTACAGTAGACAATCCCATATCATGTATCATTAATGATGAAGGAGCACCAGTTCTTGCAGGATCAGCACCACCATCTTTTTGAAAGGATCTCCATTCAGGTCCAGATTCTTGCGATTTTTCTGAAACAACATAACCACATTTTGAACAAAATTGTTCTCCAGTTACATCATCAGTAAGGAGTGAATTCTTTCCACAACGCAAACAACTAGGAGTCGAATTGGCAGCAACCATAATGATATCCTTATGCTGCGGTCCTTTTTATAGAAATTTCAATTGTAGAAACATCTCTATTTCGACCATCAGAGGATACTAAAGATTCTGAACCAATTGCCACATTATCAATTGTAAATGCAGGTTTAGTTTTCTTTAAGACCACTTGAGCAACATCTATTGCAATTGCAGTAGTTAACCCTCTTGCTTTGATAGTCACATTAGGTTTAGTAGCTAATTGAACAATGGTAGAGGTGACATAGGTCATTAATGGTTTTTTACCAATGAAAATTGTATCATTTGAATTATTAGACATACAGGAGTAATTTGGAGGTGTAATTTAAACAGATAGTTCAATTGATCATATTCAATAAAATTAGAAGAATCCATTAGATCTAAGTAGATCAGTTATTTTGAGCATTTTAAAATTCTAAACAAGGTAAATTCAGGTTTTATTGTCAAAGACTAAACCTTTTAAAATATACATAATAAAACGAAAATATGAAGCAAAAAGCAACATCACGTAATGTCAAAATTTTAGTTGCCAAATTAGGTTTAGATGGTCATGATAGAGGAGCATTAGTTCTCTGTAGAGCATTCAGAGATGCAGGAATGGAAGTAATTTATTCAGGATTGTTTGCTACCCCAGACAGAATTGCACAAATTGCAGAAGATGAAGACGTAGATGCAGTTGCAATGAGTTTGTTAAACGGTGCACACGGAACATTATTTCCAAGAGTTGTAAAAACTCTCAAAAAGAAAGGAATCAAAGACGTGTTAATTGTAGGGGGAGGAGTAATTCCAGAAATTGATCATAAAGATTTAGTTAAATCAGGAGTGGACCATGTATTTGGTCCAGGTACACCATTGCCAACGATTATTGATCATATCAATACAGGTGTATCTAAATTAAGAAAAATATAAAATAAAAAAAGATTATTCTGTGGAATCAGGCCACATCATTTTTCGCATTTCTTTACCAACTTTTTCAATTTGGTGTTCATCATTTTTCTTCATGTATTGATCAAATGCCTCTGAGCCTTTTGTTTGATATTCAGATATCCACTCTTTGTTGAAAGTACCATCTTGAATCATGGTGAGAACTTTTTTCATGTTATCTTTGCTTGCAGCATCCATAACCATAGGTCCACGTGTTAAACCACCATATCTAGCAGTTTCACTTACACGTCTCCACATACCGTTAATTCCATATCTTTGAATCATGTCTACAATTAGTTTGAGTTCATGTAAAACTTCAAAGTATGCAATTTCTGGTTGATATCCTCCTTCAACTAGAGTTTCAAATGCATTTGTTACCATAGAAGCTGCACCACCACATAGGTCTGCTTGTTCACCAAACCAATCAGTTTCTACTTCCTCTTTGAAAGCAGTTTTGATTAATCCAGCTCTTGCACTACCAATTGCTTTAGCAATTCCTAAAGTTCTATCCCAAGCTTTTCCTGTAAAGTCTTGTTCAACTGCAACAATAGATGGAGTACCAAAGTTATCAAGATAAGTTTCTCTAACTTTAGAACCTGGTCCTTTTGGAGCAACCATAATAAGATCTACATTACTTGGTGCTTCAATCCATTTGAAATAGATTGCAGCTGCATGAGAAAATGACAATGCTTTTCCTTCTGAAAGATTTGGTTCGATTTCATCTTTGTAAACTTGACCCTGAATCATATCTGGAAGTAAGATGTGAATAATATCTCCTTGTTTTGTTGCATCTGCAACAGACATTACTTTATGACCGTCAGCTTCGGCTTTTTTCCAGCTTTTACCGCCTTCTTTAAGACCGACAATAACATTGAGACCAGAGTCTTTCATGTTATTTGCTTGAGCATCACCTTGAATTCCATAACCGATTACAGCGATAGTTTGATCCTTTAAAGGATCTAAGCTGATATCGTTATCTTTCCATGTTTTTGCCATGAGTAGACTAAAGGTTGTGCAAATATTAACTATGAAAAGGCATGTAGGATTAAAAAAACTAAATTTCAATAATTTTATCACATGAACGACATTTTACAGTAACTTTTTCTCCAGAAAGTCGTATGAATCTTTTAGAACCGCATTTAGGACAAATTGGACAAGAACGTGCAGGCTCCATCAATTAGTTATGAAATGATAGATTTTATTAAATTACACTATAGGATTTTTCCGCTGCCTAAGATTCGGATAGTAGTAGATTCAGGTTTTAAAATAACTGCAATATCATTTTTTTTGCATACAACAGGTTTCTCAAAAATTAATTTTAATGGAGTTATTGAAGAAAATTTTGCGGCTTTAATTTGCAATCCAATATTTACAAGGCAACCTTGATTTTCAGCAATTTCACTTTTGTAAAATGGGCTTTTTTCAAAATCAAGTTCAATCTCAGTTTTAATTTCAACTGCATCTTCAACAGAAATTACATCACCACGTCCAACCTCATCAGGTTTTGCACCCTTTACTGCAAGACCCACTCGAGCTGGACAAACAGATTCTGAAACAGGATCATCATGCATTTGAATTGATTTTATTAAAACATCAATATTGTGAGGATACAATTTCAGATTATCATATTGTTTAATTTTTCCATTAGTTACTTTACCCAAAATAACAGTTCCAACACCTTTGACATCAAAACAATGATCAATTAATAATTCAGCAGGGTTATCATTTGTGATTGGTTCAAGAGTATTCATCTCGTCTTTAATTTTATCTTGGTCTACACGAGTATAATTTTCAACAACAGTTCCCTTAATCATCATATTCAATTTTGATTCATCAACATCAAAAGTATGAGATAAAATTCCTTTTTCTTTTTTTAGAGAATCTAAAGCAATGATTTGTTCTCCAGTAAATTTGTCTAATTTATCTACATGAAATATTACATATTCAGCTAAATTAATTGCCTGAAATAGAGGTTGAATTTTTTCAGGAAAACCATTTGGAATTACCCAAGTTTTGATAATATCAGATTCTTTTCGATCATAAAGAGTCAAATCTGACTCTGTACCTTTTTTACCAAATTCAGATGCAAGATCCTGTTTACCTAAAATTACAAAATTTATAGATTGAATCATAATTATAAAATAAAAAATTCGTTCTTATGAATTTTTGAATTTAAAGATAAAGGCTTAGTGTTTATGATTTTTTATACAACTATCACAAAATTCAGAACCACAGTCATCACAAGAAATTAGTTGTCCAGGTCTATATCCAGTGAAACAGTTGTCACAACTTGTGCCATTCATATCATTTCAAGTAAATTGAATTTTAAAAAGATATCAGTCTAGTTAGCACGGATATTCAGATAAATCCAAATGATTTTCAGATGTTTCATCTAAAATGTTGAAATGGTATAGAATTGATTTGTTAGATGAGGATAATCTATCAGAAGCCATATACAAGGAATAAGCAAGATCATATAAAAAAATGACGCACCAAAGATACTATGTCATAGCTCGTTAGAAATCTAGGGAAATTTCTTCAATACAGAAACATAACTTGCAAATCTATGATTTTTAGGTTTCAATAAAATTTGACGATATTTTGAAATAGGTTTTCCAGTTGCACCGTCAAGTCCCAGTGGACCTTTAACGAATTTTTCTTTATTTGCCCAACTCAATACTTCATCAGAAGGGGCATAATGATTAACAATTTTTTCGTTTACAATATTTTGGAGAATTTTTCCATATTTCTTTGAAGAAGGAACATCTTCAGTAATAGATGCACCAAAAAAATACACACCTTCAACAATTGCAATATTTTTTTTCTTTTTTGCAAGATATTCTAAAGTACTCAAAATAACTTGGGTTCCAAGTGAGTGTCCAATTAGACGAATTTTTGTATTAGGACTAGTTAATTTAAAATCTTCAATAAATTTTCCAAGATTACGTCCATTTTTCTTTGCAATAACTTGTCCTGCAGCTAATGAACGTTTTGCATATTTCATCAAATGTGCACCAGTGGTGTTTGAATCATAACTATAACCAATTACAGGATAAGAATAGTTTAAATTTTTTAGTTTATTTTTTGCTAAAACAACTTTTGCAATTGCTCCAGCATTATCATTTCTCAACCCATGAATCATTATTGTTAACTCCTTTGAATCAATTAATTTTTTGAAATCTTGTTTTGGATATAGATAGTATGAATTATTTTTTATTGTTTTTCCGTTTAGTAAATTATAATATCCACGAGTTGAAATTCGGGCAACAGGTTTCATAATTATTCAGATGGACCTAATTCTTTTTTATATTTTTCAATGTCCAACTTCTCAATTCTGGCAAACAAAGGTGAAGCATCACCAAGAGTATGACCAGATGAAATACCCAATTCAGATTGAGATGACCAGGATACATCAGCCACATTTCCATCAATTCCCAACTGATCCCAAATTTTTTGGGCAGATTCAGGTACAAATGGGAATAGGGCAATTGCAAAACTTCTAACTGCATTTACAGAAAGATATACACAATTTGTAGTTCCAGGACCATTTTTCCAAGGTTCCTTGTGTTGAAAGTATTGATTGAAAAACGAAGAAACCTCCATTATTTTCTTTAATGCCCTATCCAAATGATTTTGTTCCATTAAAGCAGAAACGTCAGTTGCAAGTGATTTGATTTTTTGTTCTGCTTCTAAATCCTTTTCATCAAAAGATTCAGTTTCAGGAATTTTCCCATCAAAGGATTTTTTTGTAAACCCTAAAGCACGATTAACAAAATTTCCAAGATTACCAATTAATTCAGAGTTTATTCGAGTTGTAAAGTCATCCCAATCAAAATTCAAATCATCTTGAGAATAAGGATTGATAGAGACTAAATAGAATCTCAAGTAATCAGCAGGGTAATATCCTAAAAATTGTTTTAATCCAATGTACCAATTTCTACTCTTAGATAATTTCTTTCCTTGAAGTGTAAGATGTCCTCTAGTTGGAATATAGTTAGGTAGTTTGTATTCTTTATTGAGACCCAATCTCATTGCAGGTAAGAAAAGATAATGATGATACACAATATCTTTTCCAATAAAATGATAAATATCTGCAGAATTCCAAAACTCTTTTCCATCAATCCCCTTATCATTAAGAAATTTTAATGCAGTTGAAATGTATGCCAAGTGATTATCAAACCAACCATAGAAAACTTTGCCTTCTGCACCATCAAGAGGGACTGGAACACCCCAAGGAATATCTCGAGTAATATCCCAATCAATTAATCCAGACTTGATCCAATTTTGAACATATTTTTTAACATCTTTTTGAAGGGTAGTGGTTTCTTCCAACCATTTAGATAATGAATCGCCAAAATTTTTGAGTTTGAAAAAGTAATGATTAGTTTTTTCTTTGGTGGGAGTTTGACCACAAAGGGAGCATTTAGGATCAGTTATTTCTTCAGGTACACGACCACAACTTTCACATAAATCAGAATATTGATCCTCAGCCTTACAATGAGGGCAGATACCTTTGACATATCTGTCAGGAAGGAATTTTTTGTCATTATTGCAATAAAACTGAATTATTTCTTTTTCATAAATATGTCCAGCATCATTTAGTTTTGTAAAAACATCTTGAACAAATTCAATATTTTCTGAAGAGCTTGTTTTATAGAAATAATCAAAATTAATACCAAATGCAGTAAAATCATCATAATCACGTTTATTCCAATGTGCAACATAATCTGCAGTAGTTTTCCCTTCTTTTTCAGATTGAATTAGAATAGGAGTTCCAAAATCATCAGATGCACAAACATAGTATGCCTCGACTCCATTTTGTTTTAAGAATCTAGTAGTTACATCAGCAGGAAGGTAAGTAGATGCAACATGACCCAAATGGATCTCACCATTTGCATAAGGTAATGCACTTGTAATTATAGCTCTTTTATTCATTATACAGTTTCCAAAAGCAAGATTGGAGTTAAGAAGTTTTA
>CALCPD010000072.1 GCA_937897875.1 uncultured Nitrosopumilaceae archaeon | reverse complement strand
AAAATATAGTATTGTTGGAACAGTATACATTTTAACAAAGAAAGAAAAAATACCAAAACTTGAAAAAATTATTAATAAAAAAATACAAAAATTAGAATCAATTAGATCTGGTACATCAATTCTACCTAATGAATCAGGAATTATTGTTAAAATTTTGGGCAATAATACAGAAGATATTTTTGAAAAAATTTATCATATAGTAAAAATTACTAGAAAAGAAATTTTAAATGCAGAATTTACTAAACTGAGAAAAAACTAGTTATTGATAAAAATCAGGTTCTTGATCTTTTTTCTGTTTTGGAAGATCTTCCATTACAGCTTGAACAACTTCATTATGATTATACGTTAAATGTCTAAGAAATTTAGCAGATTGATCTGATCTTGTTTTTTCATCAGCAAAAATTATTTCAGGACTGCTTAATTCAGTCATCATCTCTTTACATTCTTTACAAGGCTCAAAATCAAGCAAAAGTTTCATTATTTTATCTCGTTTCCTTCAGTATTTAGACTATTTTATGGCTTGAGGTATAGGTGCTTCCTTCTTTTGAGGTCTAATCTTATCTGTTGCATCAATTAAATCCTGTTGTGTAATCTTAATTTCTTTAATATTCTGAGATTTTCCTGAAACATATCTTTTCAAAGCAACTAAAGCAGCTCTATTTGTGATAGAAGCTATTTCTGCTCCACTAAAACCATCTGTAATTTCAACTAATTTTTTGATATCCACATTACTTTCTAATGGTTTCTTTTTGGTATGAATTTCAAAGATGTGTTTTCTTCCTTTAGAGTCAGGATTTCCAACCTCAATAATTCTATCAAATCTTCCTGGTCTAAGAAGTGCTTCATCAACAATATCTAATCGATTTGTTGCACCAATAATTAACACATTGTGTAATTCTTCTAGTCCATCAATTTCAGTAAGAATTTGTGAAACAATATTTTCTGTTACATGTGAATCAGAATTTCCACTTCCTCTTCTTGGAACAAGTGAATCAACTTCATCTAGAAATATTATACATGGTGCTGCTTGTCGTGCTTTTCTAAAAATTTCTCTAACACCTCTTTCAGATTCACCTACCCATTTGGATAGCAACTCAGGTCCTTTGATACTAATGAAATTAGATTCTGTCATTTTTGCAAGTGCTTTTGCAATCAAAGTTTTACCAGTACCTGGTGGACCGTAAAGTAAAACACCTTTTGGAGTTTCTACATTAACATAATCATATGCCTCTTTATGCTTAATAGGCCATTCAACTGTTTCACGTAATTCATCTTTGAGTTCATCAAGACCTCCAACATCATCCCAACTTACATCAGGAACTTGTACTTGAACTTCTCTTAAGGCACTTGGTTTCACTTCTTTTAGTGCCTCTTGAAAATCATTACTAGTGATTTCAATTTTTTGAAGAATTTCTGAAGATATTTTTTCTTCATCTAAATCTATTTCAGGAAGTATTCGACGTAGTGATCTCATTGCTGCTTCTTTGGATAAAACTTCCAAATCAGCTCCTACAAATCCATGTGTCGTTTTTGAAATTTGTTTAAGATTTACTTTTTCATTAATTGGCATTCCACGTGTATGAATTGAAAGAATGTCAAATCTTCCTACATCATCAGGAATTCCAATTTCAACTTCTCTGTCAAATCTTCCTGGTCTTCTTAATGCAGGATCTATAGAATCCGGTCTGTTTGTAGCTGCAATAACTACAACTTTACCTCTAGATTTCATACCATCCATCAATGTTAGTAATTGAGAAACTATTCTTTTTTCAAGTTCACCTGATACCTCATCTCTTTTTGGCGCAATAGAATCTATTTCATCAATGAAAATAATACTTGGTGAATTTTCTTCTGCTTGTGTAAAAATTTCTCTAATTCTTTCTTCACTTTCACCATAGTGTTTACCCATTATTTCAGGACCACTCAGAGAAATAAAATGAGCATTTGTTTCTCCAGCTACTGCTTTTGCAAGTAATGTTTTACCAGTACCTGGTGGACCGTAAAGTAAAACACCTTTTGGAGCTTCTACACCTATTTTATCAAATATTTCAGGATGACGCATTGGTAATTCTACCATTTCACGAATTTTTTGAACTTCATTTTTTAGACCTCCTAATTCATCATATGTAATTCTTGGAACAGATGAATCAATAGCTTTAGTCAATGAACCTAATTTGAAAATTGTATTTTCAGTAACAATTACTGGTTTTGACGGTTTCGTATTTGTAATAATAAATTGAATTTTGTTACCTACTTGTGTATTTAGTGAAATGGAATCACCGTTAGTAAATACATGATTGAGATAATTGTAAATCATATATTCTTGCAATCCATCAGTCGTAATTTTTTCAGTTGGAGATAGAGTAATTTGTTCTGCGTTTACAGCTTCAACTGATTTTATAGAAATTTTATCGTCTATTCCAGCTCCAATATTTTGCCTAGTGACACCATCAATTTTAATAATATTTGTACCATATTCCTGGGGTGATGCTGGCCAAAGTTTAACATATGTTTTTTTATTATGAGTTAATTCTAAGATTTGACCAACATTCCAATTTTGATCTTCAATTATTTTTGGATCAATAATTGCTCTACCTTTACCAACATGTTGTTGTGGTATTTCATTAATTTTTAAAATTATTTTTTGCATATTATTACCTCAAAAAAATGAGGGGGTTATTCAACCTCCACTCTTTTACCAGTTTGTTTTTCTACAACTAGTTTGAAAACTAATTGTAAGATTCCATTTTTGTAGGTAGCCTTTGCAGAGTTTTCGTCAACTTTATGTTGTAGTGGAACTTTACAGTGGTATTTTTTTTCACCACGTTCTGCAGTTATACCTACAACATTTTTGTCAACTAAAATTTTGACATCAGCTTTCTCAACTCCCGGCATTTCAGCTATGAGTTTTACTACTTTCTCTTTTTTATCCACAATTGTATCTACAATTGCTTCTCTGGCATCAGAAACAGGTGAACGGTCTGGTTTTACGTTTCCATATTCTTGTACAGAAGGTTTTCCATCTGGACCAATGGTCATTGTATAACCATAAAAAATTGGGCCAGAATTGGAATTACCGTTAAATCCCTCAAAAATATCATTTACGTCAAAATAGGAATTTGACATATTTTTGAAGATTCTATCAATTTCGGTATCGAAGAAGTTTGTCATATTTATCTACATAATGTAATACATATTACATTATATAAGTATATTGAATAATTAGCTATATTATTACATAATCCTATTATAATGACATATTATAATAATTTTAATGAGATCTGTAATGTCTGTTCCAGAAGTAGTTAGAGAAGTCATTACAAGAAATAGATCAATTTATGATTGCATGAAAATGGATTTGATAAATTATACTGCATTAGCAGTAAAAATTCAACCAGAAATAGAAAAAATTTTAGGAAATTCTGTTAATCTCAATACAGTAGTTGTCGCAATCAAAAGATATGCTGATTCATTTGAAATTAAAGAAGAAATTAAAGAAGAATCAGTTTTGAAAAATGCTAGATTAGCTTTAACAGATGGAATAATGGATGTAAGATTTTCTGTAAAAGATTCAAATGAAATGGATCCTATGTCAATTTTAGATAAATTCTCCAAGGTAACTAACAATTATGAGTTTTTTAGATTATCTGATTCATTTAGATTTCTTACAGAAGATATGGAAGACATTAGACAAATTTTCAATAGTGTTTCAGAAAGAGAAGATATGTTTAGTACAGGTCTTGCAAAAATTAGAATTTCAATTCCTGGTTCTCAAAACCAATCAGATGTTGTATCGTATGTTGCAGAAGTATTACATGCAAATGGTGTAGAATTAGTTAATGCATTTTTCAGTCAAGATAACATCACAATAATTCTAAATGAAAGAGATTCATCAAGAGCTTATGATATTTTACATTCTGATATTATGAGAAGATAAGATAAACTAGTGCTATTTTCTGATATAATACTTAACACCATTTAATTATTCAATATGTTAGAAACATGTAATTGGTAAAAAATAAGAAAAAAATTGTAATTTTAGGCAGTGGTTTTGCAGCAGTAGAATGTGCAAAAAAATTAGAAAATGAATTTGGAAATGATCCTGAAATTGAACTAGTAATGATTGGAGAAGATAATTTTCTATTATTTACTCCAATGTTACCACAAGTAGCCTCAGGCATGATTGAAACTAGGCACATAGTTTTTCCAATTAGAACAATTTGTAAGAAAACAAAATTCTATGAAGGGCGAATCAAAAATGTTGATCCATATGGAAAATTAGTTACAATATGGGGAACTGGAGATAAAAGAAGTATTTCAATTCATTATGATTTTTTAGTAGTAGCACTTGGTAGTGAAACTAATTTTTTTGGAATGGCTGATGTTGAAAAAAATGCATACACAATGAAAACACTAAACGATGCTGTAATGTTACGAAATAGAATCATTGACATGCTTGAACAAGCAGAAAATGAGACAAATCCAATTCTTAGAAAAAGTTTTTTGAATTTTGTTGTAGTTGGTGGGGGTTTTGCAGGAATTGAAACTGCAGGAGAATTAATGGATTTACTTTTAGATGTACGAAAATATTATCCCAGTATCCAAAAAGATGATCTTAAAGTAATTGTATTAGAGGCAATGGGAGAAATTTTGCCTGGATTTAATAAAAAATTAGCAGAATTTGCAAAACAAAAATTGAAAGAAAGAGGTATTGACATTCAATTAAAAAAAGCTGTTACAAGTTTTGATGGAAATGAAGTTACAATAAAAACATTAGATGAAACACCAAAAGATTCGATTGATCAATCTGAAATTAATTCTATTATTACAAAAACTTTGATTTGGACTGCAGGAATTACACCAGTTAATACAATCAAAAGATCAATGTTCAAAACTGAAAAAGGAAAAATTGTCATAAATAATTTTCTTGAAGTTCCAAAATTTCCAGGAGTATTTGCAATAGGTGATTGTGCTCTATTTGTAGACCCAATTACAAATAGACCGTTTCCACCAACTGCACAAATTGCAGAAGCACAAGCAAAAATGGCTGCAAAAAACTTTATTTCTTTAATTAAAAATTCTGAAAAAGAGAAATTTGTTTATCACTCTAAAGGACAATTAGCAATTATTGGAAAAAGAACAGGTATTGCAACATTTTTGGGGATGAATATTTCAGGATTTTTAGCTTGGTTAATTTGGAGAAATGTGTATTTATCAAAAATACCAACATTTGATAAAAAAACACGTGTATTTCTTGATTGGATGATAGATTTGTTTTTTGATAGAGATGTTTCAAGATTAAAAATCATGAAACGTGAAACTGAAAAAGAATACAAAGAACTAGATGAAGTAGATGATGTTTGGTAATTGATTTTTTTAGAATTTTTTTCTAATTCCAATTACAATTATCGCTGGAGCGCCAAGATACATTCCCAAATTCAATGCAATTACTGAGAGTCCGAGTCCCAAGACTTCTGATTCAGAGTCTGCATTTTCCATTAAAGAAAGTGAACTAATCATTGGAGTAATTGCAAGTTTAACTGCTTGTTTGAACATTGGATTTTCACGCTCATAATCTGCAATTGTTGGTGAGAAGGAGTAGTAAACGTCGTTAAATGTGCTCATGAATGCTAAACCTGAGTTAGTTTGTAGTAGTTGATTATCCCTTAATTCTCTAAGTTTTTGAATTTCAGTTGTCATTTCAGAACCATAAGTTGCAGTAGCTATGAGACAACCACCACCTTCTTCAGTGGATTTTGCTTCAGAGGATGATTCAGTGAATTGTTGTGATAGTATTTCAAATGAATTAAGTGATTCATTAAAATTTGCAAGTTCATCATTAAAATTCTCCACAGTATTACTATATGCAAATGTGTATGACTTATCATTTGAAAGTATCATTGCTTCTATAAATTTAATTTTTAATGAAACATTATCAACTGTAAAAGAACCAATTGCTTCAGTTTGATAAACATTAGATTTAATTTTTTGTTGAGAAAGTATTTCTAATTGATTTTGATAAACTGCTTGTTGTAAAATATTATTTTTTGTAGTAATTAGATCATCAAATGTTTTTCCTTTTACATCTTTAACAGTTAATGAAATGTAAGGGTTTATTCCATCAATTTTTGGACCTACTGCTACTACATCAGGTGAATCTTCACTAGATTTTTCTGGTTGTTGTAATAACCATCCTACAGGTGCAGAAAATTTTACATCAAGTTCTTCATTTTCAAAAATTGTAAATTCAGGAGTAGCAGTTACAGTAGAACCTACGCGTTCAGGTTCTGGTAATTCTAAAATATTTGAAAGTTCAGGACGTTCGACCACAATAGCCTTGATAATTTTAACTTGTTCTGGATTTGTTGGTCTGTCATTAGTTCCAGTTTGAACTGCTGCAATTTTATCAAGGGTATCAAAACTTGATTCAGTTACAATTCTTCCAAAAACAGTGTATTCTGTATCAAGAAAATGTGAATCCTTATGAACAATAAAAAATTGTGAGCCTGCACTGTTAGGATCAGATGATCTTGCCATTGAAACGATTCCACGATTATGTTTAATATTATTAAATTCTGCATCTATTGTATCTGATTCAATGCCTGCTCCACCTTGACCCCATGTGTTAGGATCTCCATCAATTGTGTTAGGATCTCCAGATTGAATCATAAAACCAGGAATAATTCTATGAAATAATATTCCATCAAAGTCCTTATTTTCTGTTAACAAAATAAAATTTTCAACATGTTTTGGTGCGTCAATATGAAAAAATTCAATTATAATTTCTCCTTGATTCGTTTCAAGAATAACTATAGGATCATCAATATGTGTTTTAGTCATTTCTTGTGCAAATACGTAACTTGTAGAAGTAATTAGAATTAAAGAAAGAATCAATGTAA
>CALCPD010000071.1 GCA_937897875.1 uncultured Nitrosopumilaceae archaeon | reverse complement strand
ATTATTCTAGTATCCTATACTTGAATGGTAAACGTTTCAAAAAAATGCATGCTCAAGAATATTATGAAAAATTTGTAAATACTGAAGGAATGAAAATAGCCTCAAAATCATTACGGACTTTACAGAAAAATTTTGATTTAGTAATTATGGAAGGTGCAGGTTCCCCTGCAGAAATTAATCTACAAAAATATGATATTGCAAATATGAAAATTGCTAAAAAAGCAAATGCAAGTGTATTGCTAGTAACTGATATTGATAGGGGAGGATCTTTTGCAAGTTTAGTTGGAACTATGAATTTAATTGATGAAAAGTATCAAAAACTTGTAAAAGGATTTGTTTTTAATAAATTTCGTGGAGATATTAATGTGTTAAAACCTGGATTTAAAAAATTAAAAAATATTACAAAAATTCCAACTATTGGAACTATTCCACTAATGTCATTAAATTTACCTGAAGAAGATTCTCTTAATGCAAAACCTAAAGATATTATTTTTAATAAAAAAAATATTTTTAAAATTGATACTGAATTAAATAAATTATCAAAAATTGTTAAATCCAATCTAAATATCAACTCAATTGAGAAAATGTTACAATGATTCTTGAATCTATATCTGTTATTGGATTTGCAATTTTAATTGATTTAATATTTGGAGATCCAAAAAACCGTTATCATCCAACAGCTTGGATGGGTATACTGATTGCAAAATTTACTCCTCTTGCAAAACATAATAATCCCACATTTGAAAAAATTGGTGGAATTTTAATTGTAATAATTATTTCTAGTATTGTTATTTTATTATTATCTGGTCTTGATATTGGAATATCTTTAATTTCTACTGATTATGTTTCATTAATTATTTCAGTATTAATTGGAGCCTTATTGCTTAAGACCACTATTGCTATTCGTGGAATGGAAAAACATGCAACTAGTGTATTGGAATCATTAGAAAGTAACAATATTGACATGGCAAGAAATTATCTTTCTATGATTGTAAAGCGAAATACTACTAATTTAGATAAAAACCATGTACTTTCAGGCGTATTAGAAAGTATTAGTGAAAATACTGTTGATGGTATTACTGGCCCAATGTTTTATTATGCTTTTTTTGGTTTATGGGGTGCATTTGTATATCGTGTCATCAATACATCAGATTCAATGATTGGATACAAAAATGATCTTTTCAAAAATTTAGGATGGTTCACTGCTAACTGTGATACAATCTTAAATTATATTCCATCTAGACTTACAGGATTAATTATGATAATTTCAGCAGCCCTTTTACAAAATAATTGGAGAAATTCTTACAAAGTTATGATAAGAGATGGAAAAACTACTGAAAGCCCAAATGCTGGATATCCTATGGCAGCATTAGCTGGTGCTCTTGAAACTAAATTTGAAAAAATAAACCATTACAAATTAGGTGATGGTGAAATCATACTCACAAAACATCATGTCTTATCTGCAATTAAAATTATGAAATTGACATCAATTCTTTTCTTTGGGATTATTACAGTTCCAATCATTTTAATTTTATCTTCTATTGGATGGTGGCTTTATGCTTAAACAGATTGGTTCAATTTTTTCTTTTTTAACAATTTTACCAACATCAAATGCTACGTTAGATGATATTGCAAAATACATGTATCTATTTCCTATTGTTGGAATCATCATTGGAATTTTAGTAGGTTCATTTGGTTTTGGTTTATCTTTTCTTTTGGATCCAATCATAGTTAGTTTCCTTGTAGTTACATCCATTGTAATAATAACTGGTATTCATCATGCAGATGGTTTAGCTGATTTTGCTGATGGTCTTATGGTAAAAGGTAGTAAAGAAAAAAAACTTAATGCAATGAAGGATCTTTCTACAGGTTCTGCAGGAGTGGTTGCAATTGTTTTATATCTTATTGGCTTGGTAATCGCAATTTCACTTACAA
This sequence comes from uncultured Nitrosopumilaceae archaeon, assembly GCA_937897875.1. Classification (GTDB taxonomy): domain Archaea; phylum Thermoproteota; class Nitrososphaeria; order Nitrososphaerales; family Nitrosopumilaceae; genus Nitrosopumilus. The sequence goes on along the minus strand of CALCPD010000071.1, from coordinate 15,740 downwards.
GTGGATTTGATTTGTTTAAGGCAATTTTGATTAGTGAAATTTTAGCAAAATTTTCAATGGTTTTGTTGGCAAGTTTAGGAAATTCAGCATCAGCAGGTTCAAACTCTCCTTTTATGAAAATTATGAAAGACAAGAAAAAATTAATGATATCTTTTGTAATTATGATAATTCCTGTCGCTTTACTTGGTGAAACTACTGGACTTGTAATGTTAGGCGTAACTTTTGTTGTTACATTGATAATTTTGGTAATATCTAATCGTAGTTTTGGTGGAATTACTGGTGATGTTTTAGGTTCAACTAATGAATTAACTAGATTGGCATCTTTGATGGTATTTGTATCCTCATGATTGGTTTGATAATGGCAGGTGGTAAAGGTACACGTATGAATTCAGATAATGAAAAATTATTGTTGAAATATAAAAAACCCGTTATTCTTCATGTAGTTGATTCTTTAAACGATTCAAAATGTTTTTCAAATATTTTGGCATTAACTAGTTCTAATTCTCCAAACACAAAAAAATTATTGCAAGAAAATAATATTGAAATTTTTGATACCAGTGGAATTGGGTACGTTGAAGATTTAACTTTAGTACTTCAATCTAGAAATGATTCTATGTTAGTCACTTCAGGTGATTTACCTTTGTTAGATAAAGAAATTATACAAAAAATTGTTAAAAATTATGATCCTGAAAAAACTTGGACAAGTATACTTGTTACTAACAAATTTTTAACTACACTTGGATTAGAATCTGATTATTCTATACATTACAATAACCAAAAATGTAATTACACTGGAATTTCTTTAATTAATGCAAACAAGATTAATTCATCTAAAAATTTAGATGAAAATTATATTATCATTGATGATAAACGAATTGCATTTAATTTAAACACAAAACAGGATTATGAATTACTCGGCACTACCTGATACTTTGCCGTTTATTTTGGCTTTAGAACCTGTTGGTTCTGAAATTGTATTGCCACAAGAATTACATGCAATAACTGTTGATGCATGAGAATAAACTATTTGTAATTCACCGCATTCTTCACAATTAACTTTTTGAAACTTACTTGATGGTTTTGGAACTTCGATGTGATCTTTCTTCATGCTGCTACCAACTCAAATTTCTTAATTCTAACCCCTGTTTTATTGTATTTCTTTTTACAAACAGTGCATGTCATAATAGGAGTAACTTTCTTAGTAACTTTAGCTGGTTTTGCAAGTTTTGGGAATTTTTGTCCACCATAACCTTGTTTACGTTCAGCGTGACGACGTTCACCTCTAGCAGAACCACGTCTTTTTCCAGCCTTGTAAATGGAGACCTTTTGATCAGTATGTGTTTTACATTTTGCACAGTACTTTCTAATCACCTTTGGAATGTTCATATCAACAAAACCTCTTCATCCGTAATTTAAGCATTGAACCTATAATAGTCATAAATTCCATTTATGATTATGAGTTCAAGCCTAGCACATTCAATTAATTCTCTAAATTCGGTAGCACTCGGTGAAAAAAAAGCTACTCTTGTCTTAACTAATTGTAATTTACTATCAGTCTATACCCGAGAAATAATACCAAAAACTCAGATCGCAATAATTAATGATCGAATTGCATATGTTGGTCTTGATGCAAGTCATACAATAGGACCAAAAACAAAAGTGATTGATATTCATGATAAATTTGTCAGCCCTGGATTTGCAGACCCTCATTTGCATATTGATCAATTTGTATTGCCATCTGAATTTGCAAAACAAGCTCTTCTTTGTGGTGTAACATCTCTTTTTTCAGATCCAATTGATATTGTTAGTGTTGCAGGGTACAAGGGTTTTCAAGAATTTCTTAAATTAGGAGAAAATTTACCTATTAGAATATTTCAAACAGTTCCTGGAGGACTTCCTGTAGATGCAAAATTTAGTAGTAGCAAATCATTGAGTCCATCACAAGAAAAAACTGCAATAAAACATCCTCATGTAATTGGAATGGGCGAAGTTTTTTCATGGACTAAAGTAATTTTACGTGAACCTAAAACAATGAAATCACTTTCAACAATGTTAGAATGTGATTGTATTATTAATGGACATACTGCAGGTGCAAGTGAAAAAAAACTTAATGCATATGTTTCTTCTGGAATACTTTCTTGTCATGAACCGATTAATTTTGATCAAGTGTTAGAAAGATTACGTTTAGGTATGTGGATAATGATTAGGGAAGGTTCTATACGTCGTGATTTAAAAGAAATTATTCCACGTGTGTTATCTAATGGTACATATCTAAATCGATTAATGTTTTGTTCTGATGGTCTTGATCCATTAGATATTTCTAAATTTGGTCATATTGATCATTGTATACGCGAATCCATTAAACTTGGTTTAGAACCGATTGATGCAGTTACAATGGCATCAAAAAATAATTTTGATTATTATAATATGGGAAAAGATCTTGGCGGTATTGCACCAGGAAAATTAGCAGATATTTTGGTTTTTGATAATCTAAAATCATTTAAACCAAAACATGTTTTTGTTGGAGGTAATCTTGTTGTTTCTAATGGATCATTTGTAGCTCGTATGAGAAAGAATATTATTTCTCCATGGATTAAAAAAACTGTTAAGTTAAAGAAATTTTCTAAAAATGATTTTCTAATTAAATCTAAAAAAGATCATGTGATGGCAAATACTATTTTTATGCAAAATGAAATAATTACTAAATTAGGAACATCAGAACTTCATTCTAAGGATGGTTATGTTTCTGCATCCTTGGATGATGATGTTTGGAAAATTGCTGCATTTGATAGAATTCATGGAACAAATCAACATTCTATTGGATTTCTTGAAAATTTTGGTGCTGACATTGGAGCATTTGCATCAACCTGGAGTTTCCATGAAAATGATTTGATTGTACTAGGTTCAAATGATTCTGATATGGCAATAGCATCAAATCATTTAATAAAAAATCAGGGTGGTTTGGTTGTAGTTAAATCTGGAAAAATACTTGCTTCATTACCTTTACAGTTTGGAGGTATTGTTTCAACTGATTCTTTTGAAACTGTTTCATCTAATTTTGAGAAGATCAATAATTCTATTGTCGATTTGGGATGTAAATTCAGTAGACCTCATTTGATCCCTCTATTCTTGCCTTTTCTAGCACTTCCTTCTATTCGAATTCTTGCAGGCGGAATTATTGATGTCAAAAAGCGATCTTACATTTCACCCTTGAGTTAGGCAATGTTAAAAAGGGGGATTTTAAGAATCGTGAATGTATCAAAATGGCATCAATTCAACAAGGACCAAACGGACCTGTACTAGTTCTTAAAGAAAGTGCTTTACAACAAAAAGGCAAAGACGCACAACAAAATAACATTGCAGCAGCAAAATTAGTTGCAGAATTAGTAAAAAGTAGTCTTGGTCCACGTGGTTTGGACAAAATGTTAGTTGATTCCTTAGGCGACGTTACAATTACAAATGATGGTGCTACTATTCTTAAAGAAATTGATGTTCAACATCCAGCAGCAAAAATGCTAGTTGAGATTTCTAAAACTACTGATAATGAAGTAGGTGATGGAACAACTTCAGCCGTAGTTTTAGCTGGTGCATTACTAGAACATGCTGAATCATTAATTGATCAAGATGTTCATCCAACAATCATTGTTGATGGATATAAAAAAGCAGCAAGAAAAACTAAAGAATATCTTGAAGAAATTGCAGATTCAATTTCTCCAGTTGATAAAAATATGTTAAATAAAATTGCAAAAACTTCAATGCAAACTAAACTAGTTAGAAAAGATTCTGATTTACTTGCAGATATTATTGTAAAATCAGTTGTTGCTGTCACTGAAAAGGAAGGTGAAAATTATGAAGTTGATATTGATGATATTAAAGTAGAAAAGAAAGCAGGTGGTTCCATTAAAGATTCTATGATTATTGAGGGTATTGTACTTGACAAAGAAATTGTTCATGGTGGTATGCCTAGAAAAATTACTGATGCAAAAATTGCATTAATCAACACTGCATTAGAAATTAGTAAGACTGAAACTGATGCAAAAATTAACATTTCTAATCCTCAACAACTAAAATCATTTTTAGATGAAGAAAATAGAATGCTAAAAACAATGGTTGACAAAGTCATTGGTTCTGGTGCAAATGTAGTCTTGTGTCAAAAAGGACTAGATGATATGGCACAACATTATTTGGCTAAAGCAGGAATTATTGCAGTTAGAAGAATTAAAGAAAGTGATCTTACTAAACTAGCAAAAGCAACAGGTGCTAGAATTGTTACAAATCTTGATGATTTATTTGAAAAAGATTTAGGTAGTGCAGAAACTGTTGAAGAAAGAAAAATTGAAGAAGATAAATGGGTTTTCGTTGAGGGTTGTAAACATCCAAAATCTGTAACTTTACTTTTACGTGGAGGTTCACAAAGAGTAGTTGATGAAGTTGAACGTTCTGTCCATGATGCATTAATGGTAGTAAAAGATGTAATTTTAAAACCACAAATTGTTGCAGGTGGAGGCGCACCTGAAACATTTGCTTCAACAAAACTTCGAGGTTGGGCAAAATCATTGGAAGGAAGAGAGCAATTAGCTGCAGAGAAATTCGCAGATGCTTTAGAAGCCATTCCATTAACACTTTCTGAAAATGCAGGAATGGATCCAATTGATACTCTTACAGTTCTTCGTTCTAAACAACAAAAAGGTGAAAAATGGACTGGAATTGATGTTATGAAAGGAAAAATTGGAAATATGAAATCAAGTGATATTATTGAACCATTAGCAGTTAAACTTCAAATTGTTTCAGCAGCAGCAGAAGCAGCATGTATGTTACTCCGAATTGATGATGTAATCGCCACCCAAAGTTCTGGTGGTGGCGGTGGAGGTGAAGGAGGAATGCCACCTGGAATGCCACCTGGAATGGGTGGTGGAATGCCACCTGGAATGGGTGGAATGGGTGGAATGCCTGATATGGGCGGAATGATGTAAAATTATTGAAAAATTTTCCTTTCTTCAAAAGTTTATTTGATTACTAAATTTACGAATCATAATGAGTAACATTTCATCTAAAGCCCTTTCAAGCTTCAAGTATGTCTATCTAATTGTATTTTTTGCTTTACTTTCTGGAATTTTTTATCCATTAATTACAGATACAAGTTTTGAAACTGTGATTAGCGGGATTTTGGTATTATTTCTAGGTCTAGCAGGTGGTGTTTTATTATACAAAACTACTACATCTGAAACTAAAAGAGAAATATTTTTTGTAGTTGGATTTATTTTAATTGGAATTTCTACATATTTGATTTTTCAACTTACTGGAAGAGTCTAAACATCAAAGTATAGATAAAACTCATGTGGGTGTGGTCTAATTGCAATCTCTCTTTGATCTCTTCTTTCTAATTCAATAATTTTATCAATTACATCATTGGTGTAAATTGGATTCAAGAATTTTCTATCACTTTCTAATTCATCTAATGCTTCTCCCAAACTTTTTGGAAGAACTCCAATTCCTCGTTTAGTTCTATCAGATTTTGTCATTTTAAAAATATCATCGCGTATTTGATCACCAGGATCCATTTTCTTTTTGATTCCATCCATACCTGCTGCTGTAACTGCTGCAAATACAAGATATGGATTTGATGAAGGATCAGGTGCCCTGAACTCTAATCTTTTTAATTTGGAATATTGTTTTCCTTTCAGGTGCTTTGGAACTCTTACAATTGCTGAACGATTTCCTGCACTCCATGCAATATATGCTGGGGCTTCATATCCTGGTACTAATCTATGATATGAATTTGTAGTAGGATTACAAATTGCAGATAATGCTTTTGCGTGATTAATAATTCCACCACAGAAATATCTGCCAATTTGACTTAATTCAATATCATCATCAGGATCAAAAAATGCATTTTCCTTTCCTTTCCATAAACTGACATTAACATGCATTCCAGAACCTGCATCCATTGCAATTGGTTTAGGCATACATGTTGCAACTTTTCCATATTTTTGTGCCACATTTTTGATTACATATTTGTAAGATTGTGCAGCGTCTGCAGCATTTGTCATATAATCATACATAATATCAATTTCACATTGTCCTGCAGTTGCAACTTCGTGGTGATGATTATCACATAAAATTCCAAAATTTTTACTAAGAATATTTACACATTCATTTCTGTATGGTGTTAGAGTATCTGAAGGCGGTGAAGGATAATATCCTTCTTGTAATCCCATTGGATAACCATCTCCATCATTACTCCATGGTGCCTCTTTTGATTCAATTGAATATGATTGTCCTTTGTATGGTGTTAATACATCCCAATGAACTTTATCAAAAACAAAAAATTCTACTTCAGGACCCCATGTACTAAAATCAAATCCTTGAGTTTTGATATATTTCTCAGCATTTTGAGCAATTCCTCTAGGATCTCTAGATAATCTACCTCTATTTTCACCCCAATAAACATCACAAAGAAGTCTAGCTGTTTTATTTTCAGTCATCCAAGGAATAACTGCAAATGTATTTGGATCTGGCTTTAACAATAAATCTGAATCTTCTACAGATGTAAAACCAACAATTGATGAACCATCTAGTTTAGGTAATCCATCTCTCATTTGTTCTGGTGTAAATGTATTTGCTGAAATTGTGGTGTGATGAAAATGACCAGTAAGACCTGTAAACTGTAAATCAATGAATTGAATTCCTTCATGTTGAATTCTTGCAAATACTTCGTCAGGTGAATATCCTATTTGCATAGCTTTTCCGTGACTGACTTTATATGGCAATTTTATACTTCAATCAAACACAAATACAACCAGCATTTAAGGATTAGGTAGAATATGTCCGAATCAAATCAAATTGATATGAATTCATTACATAATACAGTTTTACGGGAAACTGAAAATGATTCCTTATTAGAAATTAAACCAAATTTTTATCAAAACCTATCTGATTTTATTGGAAATTTAAGAAAACAAGAATTTGACGATGTAGAAAATAAAATTAAAGATACAATGATCGAAATGGTAACTGAATTAACATCGTTATTGATACATATTAGATTGGAAAAAATTTCCAATTCTGATGATTTTGATATTAGTTATCTTCTTGACGAGGAAAAATTCATTTTAGATTCATTAGATGAACAAAATGAAAGAACAGAAATGATTCTTTCAGCAACAATTAATGGAAAATCAAAATTTCTTGAATCATTAGCTGAAAACCATAAAATCAAGAAAGTTGTAATTAGATTTCTTGATAATGTAGATGAAATTGTAGGTGCTGATCTTGAAAAATATGGACCATTTAAGGCTGAAGATATTGCTACAATTCCATATGAAAACGCTCAGGCTTTAATTGCTAAAAATATTGCAACTAAAGTAAGATGGGAAGATTAGGTAGAAATTATACCTATTTGTCATAAGAATATGTCTCATACTGGAGTGGATGTAATTGATTTTCTATTCTATACAATTTATCCAGTAATTGGAATTTTCATTGTTGAAATTATTTCTCGAGCAATCAAACTTCCAAAATGGATTAAACTTTGGACTCAGGCAGTTGTATCTGTAGCTTTTGGTATTTACTATTGGTTTATTCTACCTGCACCCCAAAATTTTCCATTAACTGCAATGGTTATGTTTGCATTAGCAATTGCTTTAGTTTATCAAGGAAGACGAGCAAAAATTTCTCCTGAGAAAAGCCCTTACTAGTTTGATTATTTTCCAAAAAATCTTTTAAAAATACTTCCTTTCCCTTTATTTCCATCACGAATTACTTTTCTTTGTCCAAATCTTTCAGATCTAATTTGTCGTAGTTTTACACATCTATGTTCTTCTGGAAGTCGATGTTCAGCACAAAATGGATCTTTACAATAACTACAATGAAATGGCATATCTGTCATATCCCCGCAATATGCACATTTTTCAGCTATCATAATTTACTATGAATTTTTTCTTTTAAAAAACTTATGAGAACTTGATTAATTTTTTTAAAATATTACTAACAAAATTTTCTAAACATTTTTAGTATTGATAAAAAAAATTCTATTGATTACAAATGATTAATGATAAAGTTGCAATTATTACTGGAGCAAGTAGTGGAATTGGTGAGGCTACAGCAATAACACTTGCAAAAGCTGGAGTTAAAGTTGCAATTGGTGCTAGAAGGGTTGATAGATTAGAAGAATTATCTAAAAAAATTATTGCTGAAGGTGGAGAAGTTCACTTTCAAAAATTAGATGTTACTAAGCGTGAAGAATGTGATAATTTTGCTAAAGCAGTTTTAGAAAAATGGGGTTCAATTGATATTTTAGTAAATAATGCAGGGTTGATGCCATTAAGTTTTTTCAAAAATCTCAAAGTGGATGAATGGGATCAAATGATTGATGTTAATATCAAAGGAGTATTGTATTGTACAGGCTCAGTTATTTCTCATATGAAAGAAAAAAAATCAGGACATATAGTTAATCTTTCATCAGTAGCTGGTAGAGTAGTATTTCCTGCTGGCAGTGTTTATTGTGCAACAAAATTTGCTGTAGCTGCATTTACAGAAGGATTAAGACAAGAATTTAGTGTTCGATCTAATATTCGTGTAACTAGTATTGAACCTGGAATAGTTGCAACTGAATTAACTGATACTATCACTGATGAATCTCTTCAACAATTTGTAGAAAATGGAAAAAAGATGGAAACATTACAAGCACAAGATATTGCAAATGCAATTTTGTATGCAGTAGATTCCCCATCACATGTTAATGTCAATGAAATTTTGATACGACCTACAACTCAAGAAAAATAAATTGTCGAATATTCCACATGTAGTAATTTTAGGTGGAGGTTTTGGTGGACTTGCTGCAGCTAATGAAATACGAAACACATTAGATTCATCAAAAGTCAAAATTACAATTATAGATAAAAAAGACTGGTTTATGGTTGGATATGCAAAATTATGGATAATGAATGGGACTAGAACTTTTGAAAATTCTATTGGTTCATTAAATGAATTACCAAAAAAACAAATTAATTTTATCAAAGATGAAATTATTGAAATTAATCCAAAAAATAATTTTGTAAAAACAAAATCTGAAAATATTTCATTTGATTTTCTTATAATTGCCATGGGAGCAGTATTGGCACCTGAAAAAATTCCAGGTTTAACAGAAAATGGATTTAATTTGTATGATCATAATCAACTTGATGAAATTCATCACAAATTAAATAAAATAGAATCTGGAAAAATTGCTATTGTCATTATGGGAATGCCTTACAAATGCCCACCAGCCCCTTTTGAGGCTAGTTTACTAGTAGATTCTATGCTTAGAAAAAGAGGAATACGTGATTCTGTACAAATTGATTTTTACAGTCCTGCACCAATTACGTTACCAGCAGCAGGTCCTGAAGTAAGTAAACAAATACTTGATTTAGTGAATTCAGAAAAAATTACTTTTCATAACTCTCAAAAAATTAAACATGTGGAATCTAAAAAATTGATTTTTGAAAATGATGAATATAGTTTTGATATCCTTTTAGCAATTCCACCACATATTGCACCCAAAATAATCTATGATTCTAATTTAGCAAAGGCACCAGGATTTATTCCAATTGATAGGGATTGTAAAACACCATTTGAAAATATTTTTGCAGTTGGAGACGTTACAAGCTTAACAGTAATTGATTCTTTGGTAGTACCTAAGGCAGGAATTTTTGCAGAAGGTGAAGGAATTACCGTTGCAAAAAATATTATTTCAAAAATTGAATCAAAGGAAACGTCTGCCATATTTGATGGTAAGGGTGGATGTTTTTTAGAATCAGGTAGAGATACTGCTTCAATTATTGAAGTAGATATGTTTACAAATTCTAAACCTTCTACTAAATTAACAGAATCAACAAAAGATAATCTTTCTAAAAAATTAGATTTTGAAAAAGAAAGACTATCAAAATGGTTATGATTAATCTTTATTTTCTTTATCTCTTGTTAGATGTTCTAAAATTGCTTTAACTTCAACACCTAAATCTTGATTACCTTTTGACAAGTTTAATTTTTCAGCAATACTATTTTTAAAATCTTGATCTTCTATCTCTATACTTCTTTTTTGAACACAATCTGTATGATCTTTATCAGTAGCTGAAATTTTATTACAAATATTACAAATTTTCATAATTTCTATTTGACAATAGGACGATTTAATAATTTCATTTTGTGCCTGTGAAATTAGGGATCGTAGTCTAGCTTGGTATGATACTAGCCTGGGGGGCTAGTGGTCGCAGGTTCAAATCCTGCTGATCCCATTATAATTTTAAAATTTTGAGCAATTTTTCAAAATTGTCTCGTGTTTTTTCTTGTTTGTATGATTTTAAGGCAAAAATAATTTTTTCTTTAGATGAATTTTTGTAAATTTTTTGAGCATGTTTTGCAATACCTGATCCGATAAAAAATGCTTGAGTAATTGATGTTACATTAGAGGGTCTTCTTTTTGTACTGGAGCTCTCAAAATCAATTAAAACCACTTTATTTTTACCAACAATAACATGCTTTGAAATGTTACTTAATTCACCATGATCAAATCCAATTTGATCTAATCTATAACAATCTTCTAAAACATTTCTTATTGTAGATTTTAATTGCTTCGCACTACCTGATCCTTTTAGCATTTCAATCCAATCACTAAATTTTTTACCTTCAATGTATTCCATAACCAAGAAATTTTTACTAACATCAATCATTTTGGGACCAACACTAACTGAATTTACTAATTTTAATAATATTGATTCATTTTTCATATTTTCTCTTTGAGAATCAGTTCTTCTAATTTTTAAAGCAACTTCTTTGTTTCCTCTTTTTACAAGTACAACAAGACCAACGTAACCTTTTCCTAATATTTCTAAATTCCCAATTGTAGTTGGACCTGTCAAACAAATTGATTTTATTTTTAATTTTTCTAATTCATTAATTCTTGATTTTATTTGACGATTAGTTGCATTTGGATATCCTAAAATTTTTGAGTATGGTTCTTCTGTAAATTTTTTAATTGAAATGAAGGAGTGTGCCATCTACTGAAATCACTTCAGATACCTCCTCTTTAATTGATTTACTTAGAGTCTTATTTCCTATAACTACCTTAAAACCTCGTTTAAAATCACTTTGAAGACCTTTTGGTATGCCTACTTTAAGATTTTTTTTCAAAAATTCGTTCATAAATTTTTCTGCACTGACATGTTTTCTTTTTTCTAATGAATTTATTTTTGTATTATTTCCAATCCATACTAATTCACCTTCTTTAAGATTTTTAGAAATGAAACTATGTGAACTATCATTTCTAAAAAATTCTGGTCCCCTCTTTTGATATATTTCACTGATGACTGTAGATTCTAAAAAGAATGTGAGATATGCTTCTTTTTGTTGATCTGTATATGATTTACTTCTAAGTACAGTAAATCCTTCTAATTCTAATTGTGTGGACAATGTTGATGTTGCTCTTTTAATTTGCCCCCAAATAATGTCTGGACTTCTAGTTTTGAATTCAAATCTTACAATTAGTAAATTATTCCAAAACTTTTTTGATATTTTTGATTTTTGATTTTTAAAAAATTTTAAACTTGGTTTATTTTTTAATGCTCTACAACTAAGAATAAATTTTCCAATGTTTTCGTTTGAAATTGCAGCAGCTAAATTTCTATTACTATCAATTGGATCAATTACAACTATCGCTGTATCAAAAGATTTTGATGTTTTTCCAATAATTTGTTTTTCTTTAATTTTTGTCATTGATTTAATTAAATTCTCAAAATTTTCAAATTCTAAACTAAAAAACTCTTTAATCTTTGTAATTTCTTCTAAGAACCTATCTGTCCTATAAAATGACTGATAAGGCATATAGTAGACATTTCTATCAAGCAAAGGATTAGTGTATGCAGAAAAATCTAACATGAAATAATCAGACGTATGATTATCTGGCATGTTTTTAAACTCAAGTTTAAAATAGTTTCTTAGCACATTCTTTGGGCAATCAGGATATTCTTCACTTACACCAAAAAATGGTTGCCCAAACCTGTTTATATATTCCTGTTGTATTTCATTGGGCAGGTCGTGGAAATCAGAAGGTTGAGTTATTGCGGGCCATTCTTCTTGTCTCTCTTCTGACTCGTCTCTGATGATATTGTATAAATCTAGTGTTACTGTTTCGTTTTTCGAATTAAAATTTTTTAATTGACTTTCATAATATTGGTATAACGATTCATGCCCATGTTGGTTCCCTCTGTCTAAAAATTTATGATACATATCTGTTGCCATATCTATTGGGTCTATTCCTCTGTCACCAACTCGGTGAAAACGTAGTAGATATAGTGGCAAAATGTCTTCTGGTGTTATACTGATTCTAATAACATTTTCCCCAAGAACTCTAGCAAAAGAAGTAAAATGATTTGAGTACTGTTGTGACAATTCTTCATTATACAGTGGATTTGTTACATCGTACCACGGAGTACTCCAGTGCCATGACGTAACTGGTAACTCGGTTGATTTTATTTGAGTGTGACTGGTACCAGAATCTGAAAAAGGATCATCAAGCAGGTAAGTGTCTCCAAGTAGCAACTTATTAAGTACAAAATTTAAATAATTTCCATGAGAACCAGAAATAAAATCAATTGATATATTTATATTCATAAACTGGATGCTCTGTATGTTATCGTTTTCTCTAAACTCTGTGGTATGTCCTAGTTTCTCTAGTTCTACCATTATTTTATACGTACTTAATAGAGTCGTCCAGTGACCCCATTGGTCTACGGGTTGATCCAACAACACTATCTTGTCGAAGTGTTTAGCAACTTCTATAATACCACCCGCCCAGACGTCTACTATTGTGGTGTGATAGTATCCATCGTCTTTAGGTACAAATTTACTGTCAGAAACTAGTCCGTAATTGTGTTTGCTATTAATTGTTGCTAGTTTTGATACTTTTTGATCTGTACTGACGTCATTCGTTCCTAGGAACAGTACTTTGTTTGTCATGTATAATTGATATATTCATAAACTTAATAGTTGTTCTATTTCTTCAGGAATCCAGGGATCTTGCATACGCTCCGGATGCCACACTATACCAGCAATGTTGTTATCTATAAATGCTTCGCAGTTGCCGTTAAGATCAGTTACTAGTGTTGTAGCCTTAGGGTGTGGATCTATAATAGATAAAGAATGATGGCTGTTAACTGTTTTTAGTTCGCCAAAGTAATTAACAACATGTTCTACGTCCTGATGTCCTTCAACTTCTCCTACACGCCCACCTAATAGTTCCGTAAGCAAAAAGGCACCATGACATACACCTATAATAGGTTTACGTCGGGCTAACATGTTGCTGGCTAGTTTAGTCTCAGTTACTCTTCGAATAGTGCTGTCATCGCCACCTGTGATTATAAATGCATCAAGTTCTTTTGCGATGGCCCCAAAGTCTAATAGATTTGGTGTGTTTGGGATAACAGAAAGCGTATGACCGTCAAGATAATGGTACCAACCTTGATCTAACGAATCATACGCTCTATTTTTGTGCAACAGGACCCGTTGACTGAGTCCTATACGCATATTACCAACCGTAAGCGTCTGCTACAAGTTGACGACCTTCTTCTGTTGAAGTTGTGTTTAGGCAACTTACTTGATAAAGGTCTTTACGCATTTCGGCAACTAAGCCTAGTATACGTGCTTGTTCCTCTGAACTACCTGCTAACTTCTCTAATTTAGAACCACCAATTGTTGCATGGAAGCCTTCGTCGCGAGCAATTTTAGCATAAGCCTTTGAGATGAACTCATCTTCGATTGACTCTGCCATTTGATCCCATACTGCTTCTGCACGACCTTCAGCTACTAACTGATAGGCAGCAAGAGCGGCTGGATCTGTGTCAGCACCATACTTGGCTAAAAGGTCTGCACCTTTAGCAGTAGGCTTTGCTTTCTCAGCGGCAATAGCGGCGTCAACATCTAAGTCTTCACCTGTGATGTGCTCAATAACATCTTTAACTAATTTAAAGTGTACTGCTTCATCATGAGCTTGTTTTGTTAAAAGTTGTAGTTCTTCTGCGTCTACGTCAGCAGGCATGTTAGCAACTTGTTGAGCAATTTCGACCATGTTCATACGCTCGTTAACCATACGACCGATGAAGTGCTGAACTAACTCAGCTTGTGCTGGCTTGCTGTCGAAGTAACTTTTTACGTTTAACTGACTAGCACGGAAAAGTGCTTGATTGTCAGCAACGATTTGTTCTACGAATTGTTTTGCATTCATTTGTGTATACTCCTTATGTATCGATACAATATTATTTATGTTTTTTAGGTGAGACCGCGGGAAGATTTTGATTGTATGCCTGCCCATACTTCTTGATCCAACCAGTACTCTTGGACATACTTTATATATTTATGATTTGCGTCATTTTCGATGAACTTGTTAATTTTACTTGTTTCTAGTTCCACAGGGAAATCCAGTATTTTACTGATCCACTTTAAGTAGTGTTGTTTGTGTAAGAAAAATGCTTCGTGGTCCAAAAAATGTACACTGTGATCACTTGTAAGCAGTGTGTTGTAATAGTAATCCTGTGCTATAGGTGTTGTTACTTCACCACGCACACGCTTCTGTTGTTCAGCGTTTATGTTCTGGTCACGCACAATAATAGCAATTTCAACATCTACACCTAGTTCACAAGCACGATCTGCTACTTCTAGTATTTTGGGAACATAGCGTACACCATCGTACATAAATGGGCAACTGACATTGGCAAGGAAGTAGTTTTTGCTTTGAAACTTGTCTAGTGTTAATCGTTCAGGGTATACCCAGTATTCTGCGAAAGGCTCCTGGTCGCTAGGTACCCAATAGTTGTCTACCAGTTCTTCCCATCCTTCAACATCAGGATGTAGGCTCAACAACCTACCAAATAAATGATTGCCTGACCCTTGTGGGCCTGTGGTGATTAATAACTTTTTATTTTGCGTAGCGTTGTTGCCCAACGTATGTCCTTATCTTTAATGGGTTGACTTCGTCTGTTGGTCCTGTGCCCGAGTCAGGTGCAAACACAAATAGTTCAACGTGTTCACCTTTCTGACAGCAGAAGTTATGCAGTGTATTGCGTGGCATCCAAAAAACATCTCCTGTTTCGATATCAAATATTTCGTCATCATCTAATTCAATATGCCCACTGCCACGCAAGATCAGTCCTATACGATCACTAGGATGTGTGTGTAGTGTTTGATACATTTTATTTGGGAAATGTACGTAGTTAACTACAGGATCGCCTAGCCTACTAGGATTAACTGCTGTGGTGTTTGTGCCGCCATCCATGTAACTTAAATTACCAACACCTAAATCGTTCTGTATGTAATACCGTTGTTCTGTTAAGTGTATGCCCTTGTACTCTATCACTACAGCATGACTATCCTGATTACACTCAATAGTAAATTCGTGATTGACTCCAAACGCTCCCATGGCATGATAAAAGACGGCATCATCACTCCGAAAGGTAGCATTACGTAGTAACACATAATATGTACCTTCGGTTGCAGGGAAAGTTTTTTGTTGCTCGGGTTCTAGTTTAGTTAGCTCGAGCGGCCATCTATCTTGTGTTTTAAAATTACCTGTTACGTGTAACATTTCACTCATTGTGTTTTCCTTACTTAACATACATATAGATTAAAAACGGTATAATAATTACGAACTGGGGGACAAAATTTGCAATCATTGACCACTCTCGCCAACGATATCCAACATAAGTCCATCC
>CALCPD010000070.1 GCA_937897875.1 uncultured Nitrosopumilaceae archaeon | reverse complement strand
AAGACGCATCTGGAAAACCATTATCAACTTCAATGAAAAGTACAATTGAACGTCTTAGAACTTGGGATAGTAGAAGTCAAGTTCACGAACCTGTAGATAGAAATCTTAGACAAGCTTTGAGTGATTTAAATAAATTAAAGGATAAAGTTTCTGTTCCTGCAAATGTTCTTGAAAAAGCTGCTTATATTTATCGAAAGGCACTTGAGAAAAAATTAGTTAGGGGACGTTCAATCTCTGCAATGATAGCTGCATCTCTTTATGCTGCATGTCGTGATACTGCAACTCCTAGAACCTTGAAAGATATCGCAGATTCTGCAAACGTAAAACGAAAAGATATTGCAAGATGTTATAGATTATTGCATCATGAATTAGAATTAAAAATGCCTGTAGTTGATTCTATTCAATGTATTGCCAGAATTTCAAGTAAATTAGAAATTTCTGAAAAAACAAAACGTTATGCCGTTAAAGTTCTAAAAGAAGCTCAAGAAAGAAAGGAATCTGCAGGTAAAGATCCTATGGGACTTGCAGCTACTGCATTATACTTGTCATGCGTTAAAAACGGAGTATCCATTACTCAACGAGATCTTGCTGAAGCAGCTGGTGTAACTGAAGTAACAATAAGAAATAGATACAAAGGTTTGAAAGCTGATCAGGCTCCAAAACCTAAGAATTCTTCTGAATAATTTTAAATATTTTTGTTATTTTACAAAATAGAAAATCTACATAAAGCCTAAAATTTTCTATAGGTTATGGATGTTAGTCCTTTAAATTATAAATTAACTTTTGAACCTGATCTAAAAAAATTTACTTTTACTGGATTGGAATCTATTTCAATTAATTGTAAAAAATCTGTTAACTCTATCACTATGAATTGTGCCGAATTAAAAATAAAATCCTGTATTGTAAAATCTGGAAAAAAAATTATTAAATCATACCCTAAAACAAATGAAAAAAAAGAGGAATTACAAATTAAACTAGCTGAAAAAATACGTGGATTATGTACAGTTGACTTAGAATTTGAGGGTATTTTGAATGATAGATTATTGGGATTTTATCGTAGCAGATATGAACAAAATGGTAAGACAAAATATCTTGCAACTACTCAATTTGAAGCTGCAGATGCTAGACGTGCATTTCCTTGTTGGGATGAACCTGAGGCTAAAGCAACTTTTGAAATCTCAATTATTGCTGATAATCAATTTACTGCAATCTCTAACATGCCAGTAAAAACAAAGAAAAAAACTGGTAAAACTACACTTTATAATTTTCAAAAAACCCCTCTTGTTTCAACATATTTGATTTATCTTGGTGTTGGTGAATTTGAATATCTTTCAGGAAAAGCAGGTAAGATACAGATTAGAGTTGTAACTACAAAAGGCAATACATCTAAAGGTAAATTTTCTTTAGAATTAGGAAAAAAACTTCTTACTTCATATGAAAAATATTTTGGAATAAAATTCCCGTTACCTAAACTTGATTTAATTGCAGTTCCTGATTTTGCAGCTGGTGCTATGGAAAATTGGGGTGCTATTACTTTTAGAGAGACAATTTTGCTTTATGATCCAAAAACATCTTCAACTAGAACTAAACAATTCATCGCAGAAGTTATTTCTCATGAAATAGCTCACATGTGGTTTGGAAACTTAGTTACTATGAAATGGTGGAATGATTTGTGGTTGAATGAAAGTTTTGCAACTTTTATGGCAACTAAATTTGTGGATAAATTTTATCCTGAATGGGATTTGTGGAATCAATTTGTTGAAGATGCAATGAATGTGGCAATGGGACTTGATTCACTTAAAACAACTCACCCAATTGATGTTAAAGTCAATTCTCCTGCTGAAATTCGTGAAATCTTTGATGCAATTTCATATGATAAAGGTGGATGTGTGTTAAGAATGCTGGAGAATTATGTCGGTGAACCAAATTTCCAAAAAGGTTTGAAAAAATATCTTTCAGATTTTAAATACAAAAATGCTAAGGGTCAAGATTTGTGGGATGCTATTGGAAAGGCTTCTAAAATGCCTGTCACTTCTATGATTAACACTTGGTTAAAGCAGCCTGGATTCCCTCTTGTTGAAATTAATCAGGATGGCAATAATTTGAAAATTAAACAAAAGCGTTACTTACTTGAATCTAATAAAAAATTTAGCAAGGGTTTGTGGTCAATTCCATTGTCTCTAGGTTTGGAAAAAGAAACTTCCAAAACATTATTTTCTAAAAAATCTATGTCAGTGAAATTACCTAAAAACACAATTGGGTTTGTTGCCAATTATGGTAGAAAAGGATTCTATCGCGTTAAATATGATGAGGGAATTTTACTTGATCTTAAAATGTTGGTAGATGAAAAGCGTATGCCTCCAATTGATAGATGGGCTGTACAAAATGATTTATTTTCTTTGTGTGTTTCCGGCGATGAACAAGTACGAAATTACCTTGATTTCTCTGATGCATATTTTGATGAAGATAGTTACCTTGCATCTGTTAATGTTGCACATAATTTAGCATCCTTGTATTTCCGTGCATTTGATGAACCTTTTGTTGAAGAAATTAAAAGTTATGCTGTAAATTATTTCAGAAAAATCTTATCAAATCTTGGATGGGAACCTAAAAAATCTGATAAACATACTGATGCATTACTACGAACATTTGCAATAGCTGTGTTGGGAAAAATGAATGATGATTCTGTTACTGATGAAGCAATTAAAAAATATAAAAAATTCTTAAAATCTCCAAGAAGTTTATCTCCGGATTTAATTGAAACAATTTGTTCTATTGCAGCTTGGAATGGAAATTCAAAAACTTTTGCTGAATTAAAAAAATTATATACAAATGCAAAAACAATGGAGGAAAAACTTCGTTTCTTGGGTGCAATGTGTGGATTTCAAGATAAAAAATTACTGATTAAAACACTTGATTTCTCCCAAACTGCTGCTGTAAGATCTCAAAATATGCAACTCCCGATAATGAAAATTGCTGGAAATCCCTACGGTGATAAGGTTTTGTGGTCATGGCTAAAGAAAAATTGGAAAAAAATCAATAAAAAAGTAGGACATGGAAATCCTTTGTTTAATCGTATTGTTGCTAGTATTACTGGAGTCGCTGATGATTCTATGGAAAAAGAAATTAAATTATTTTTTAAAAATAACCCTACACCTGGAACTGAAAGGACTCAAAGTCAAACTTTAGAACGAATTAGAATTAATTCTAAATTCTTAAGAAGCATGCGAAAAGAATTCAAAAATGGCTAAAAAATTAGGTCCTCCAATATTTCTTGGTGTTTTTACTGTTTTAGCAATTGTATTTTTAACAGGTGGTGCTACTGATGATAAGGATCCTCTTCGTGAAAATTTTCAAGTGGAGGCAATCTATTATGATGCTGGTTATGTTGAAATTTCTTATTTTGATAAATCTGAAAAAACAACTTCTGTAATTCTTGAAATACTTGGAATGGAAAATTCATTTCAAAAATCTTTTTCTGATTCTCAGTTTATTGAAATTGTACCATTTACAAATGAACCAAAATATGGTTGGGCTATTCATCCAATAGTTTTAGAAGTTGAACATGAAGAATTTGGTCATGTTCAAATTAAGACTGAAATTCATGAAATGAATACTCCTATTCCAAACACTATCTATGACCCATCCTAGATCGCATACAACATTTTATTGTACTTCCAAATCTAATTTTATAGTGGACTTACTTTCTGATTTAAAAAAAGGCAAACGTGGTGCAATTGCTAAAGCAATAACAATTGTTGAAAATGATCAAAAGGAAACAAAAAAACTCTTAAAAAAAATTTTCAAAGATTCTGGTAATTCCAGCATTATTGGAATCACTGGTCCTGCTGGAGCTGGAAAAAGTTCCCTTATCAATAAAACAGCAATGTCTCTAAAAAAATTGGGTTCTAAACCTGCCGTATTAGCAATTGATCCTACTAGTCATGTTACTGGTGGTGCCATATTGGGTGATAGAGTTAGAATGACTGAATCTACTGATTCTGGAACATACATTCGAAGTATTGCATCAAGAGGTGCTACCGGAGCTGTTTCCCACTCATTAAGAAATAGCATTCGAGTTTTAGAATATGCTGGGTTTAATCCAATAATTATTGAAAGTGTTGGTGCTGGACAAACCGAAGTTGAAATATCTAATATTGCTGATATCACTGTAGTTGTTTTTAATCCAAATACTGGAGATAGTATTCAAACCATTAAAGCTGGATTGACTGAAATTGGAGATATCTATGTAGTTAACAAAAGTGATCTTCCTGGAACTAACCAACTTTTTGATGCTGTACGAGATTTCATAGGTGATTCTAAAAGAAATCCTACGATTCTAAAGACCTCTGTAAAAAAAAATTCTGGAATTACTGTTTTTGCAAAAACTCTCAAAGATATGATGAAAATAAAGAAGAATTTTAAAACTGAAAAGGATTTGGAGCGATTTGAAGCAGAATTGAAGGATATTGTTTTAAATAACATCAAAGAAAAGGTTGAAGAAATGGTTGAATCCAACAAAACATTCTCAAATTATATTAAAAAATTACAATCTAAAAAAATAGATCCGTTTACTGCTGGAGATAAACTAAGTAAATCTTTGATAAAGTGATATTATGGCTGCAAAAAAATCTACAAAATCAAAGGCTACTGAGAAGAAAATTTTTACTGATTCTGAATATTCTGTAAAACGAATTTACCAAAAATCTAACAAAAAGAAACCTGCTGAGGATTCCGGAAAATACCCATTCACTAGAGGTATACATCCTGGAATGTTCCGTGAAAGATTTTGGACTATGAGACAATATTCTGGATTTGGTGATGCAAAATTAACCAATGAACGTTTTAAATTTATGCTTGAAAAAGGCCAGACTGGCCTTAGTATGGCATTTGATCTTCCAACTCAAATTGGATATGATTCAGATTCTCCACAAGCTGAAGGTGAAGTTGGAAAAGTAGGTGTTTCAATTACTTCAATTAAAGATATGATGACTGCTTTTGATGGTATTCCTCTTGGAAAAGTTAGTTCATCAATGACAATTAATTCAACTGCATCAACACTACTTGCATATTATATTGCAGTAGGTGAATCTCAGGGATTCAAAAGTACAGAACTTAGAGGTACAACTCAAAATGATATCTTAAAAGAATACATTGCAAGAAATACCTACATCTATCCACCGCAACCTTCTATGAGGTTAATTGGTGACATGATTGAGTTTTGTGCAGAAAAAGTCCCATCATGGTATCCTGTATCCATATCTGGTTATCACATGAGAGAAGCTGGTTGCACAGCTACTCAAGAAATTGCATTCACATTAGCAAACGCAATTGCATATATCCAAACTTGTTTGGATAAGGGATTAAAAATTGATGACTTTGCACCACGTCTGTCATTTTTCTTTTGTTGCACAATTGAGTTCTTTGAAGAAGTTGCAAAATTCAGAGTTGCAAGAAAGGTATATGCAAAAATCCTAAAAGAAAAATTCCATGCAAAGAATCCTCGTTCATTACAATTAAAATTCCATACTCAAACTAGTGGTGAATCACTAACTGCACAACAACCTAATAACAACATTGTACGTGTTGCAATCCAAACAATGGCAGCTGTTGCTGGTGGTACTCAATCTCTTCATACTAATTCTAGAGATGAAGCCCTTGCTTTACCTACTCAGGAATCTGCAAAAATTGCTCTTAGAACTCAACAAATTGTCGCACATGAAAGTGGTATTACTAAAACTGCTGATCCTCTTGCTGGCTCATATTATCTTGAAGAATTATGTGATCAAATTGAGGCTGACGTTTGGAAATATTTGAAGAAAATAGAAAGAATGGGAGGTTCTGTCAAAGCAATTGAGAAAGGTTTCTTCCAATCTGAAATTAGAGCAAATGCATACCGTCTAAAGAAAGAAACTGATAATGAAGATAGAATAATCGTTGGTGTCAATAAATATTCTGAAGAAGAGGAACAACCTGAATTACTTAGAATTGATGGTAGAATTGAGGTTCAACAAAAGAAGGCACTTAAAAAATTACGTGCTGATAGAGATTCTAAAAAATTAGAAAAAGCATTATCTGCAATGCAAAGTGCAGCTGACACTGAAGAAAATCTCATGCCATACATTGTTACAGCTGCAAAAGCATTTGCAACCACTGGTGAAATTAGTAATACTTTCAGAGAAGTCTTTGGTGAGTATCGTCCAAAGGAGGTCTTTTAATTGAAAATTGATCATATTGCAATTGCAGTGAATGATGTAGAGGAATCTGCAAAAGTGTATCAGCAAGCATTGGGTGCTGATCATGTAGAATTTGAAACCGTAGAAAATCAAGGAGTTAAAGTTGCAATAATTGAATTAGAAAATGGACGAATTGAATTGATGCAACCAACAAATGATTCGAGTCCAATTAAAAAATTCCTTGATAAAAAGGGCCAAGGACTTCATCACATGGCATTAGACACTGATAACATTGAAGGTGAAGTTGAAAGAATGGAGGGTTGTGGTATACAATTCTTGGGAAAAATTGGACCTGGATCTGCAGGAACTAAAGTTACCTTCATTCATCCAAAATCTTTAGATGGTGTTTTAACTGAACTTTGTTCCCAT
Source organism: uncultured Nitrosopumilaceae archaeon (assembly GCA_937897875.1). GTDB lineage: Archaea > Thermoproteota > Nitrososphaeria > Nitrososphaerales > Nitrosopumilaceae > Nitrosopumilus. Next base: position 4,385 of record CALCPD010000070.1, on the reverse strand, counting down.
CCAAAATAAATTCTTGAATTTTTAAAAAATATTATATTTCTAATCTATTTTTCAAATCTTTCACTTTTTCTATAATTTTATTTTTATCATGTTCTGTAATGTTTGATTTTTGTATCTCATTTTGTATTTGATTTATTATTTCTATGATGCCTCCGTTTAATGTTACTTTTCTAAAATTTGATTTATTGAATCCTTGAGTATCTGTTTTATCTATTTCTTGAATTCCCTCTGGTAATATTTCATATATTTTGATTAATTTCTCCTCTTGTCTTTGTGGTGACATTAATACGAATTCGTTTTTTCTTAATTCTTCTAATTCCTGTTTGATTTTATCTTCTGATACTCCAAGGATATCTGTTATTTGATCTATATTGCATGATTTAATTTGTAACAGTCTCAATATTCTTCCCCAAATTGGTATGTTGGCACTCCAAAGTATTTCACGAGCTAATTGTGTTATTGAAAAAGATCCATCTGAATTTAATGAAATAAACTTTCTATCTTTAAGTGACGCTAACGTATCTAGTATTTTACCTACTCCGTGTCTTTTTAATTCTGAATTTTCTAAATTATTTTCGTCAAATGTTCCTTTTTCTTTAACTGCTAAAAATAATACTTCTAAATCTATAGTTCCTAATTTTCTCATAACCTACTTTGTCTTGAAGAATATATGTGGATTATGATTTTTGAATTTATGGTACATTATCTACTTCCAAAATTATCTTATGGGTATGATGAATTGGAACCATTTATTGATGAAGAAACTATGAAAATTCATCATTTAAAACATCATCAGACATATGTTAATGGTTTGAATGATTCTCTTGCTGAAATTGGTGCTGCATCACACCCAAAATACATATCTGCAATTCTTGCTGAATTAAGTTCTATTCCTGAATCAGGACGCTCATCAATTAATTTTTTTGGTGGTGGTTTTGAAAATCATAGACTGTTTTGGGAAACCTTAACTCCTAACGGTGATAAAATGCCTGGAGGAAAATTAGAAGATCAAATAGATGTTTATTTTGATAATTTTGAAAATTTTAAAAAAATCTTTTCTGAAAAAGCTACTTCTATACAAGGTAGTGGATGGTGCTGGTTAGTTTTTAACGAAACATATCATAAAGTTGAAATTATTACAACTTCGAATCAAACTAGTCCTTGGACTCTTCAAAAAACACCCTTATTGGGACTAGATATGTGGGAGCATGCATATTATTTGAAACATCAGAACAAACGTCCTGATTATGTTACATCCTGGTGGAATGTTATAAACTGGGATTATGTTGTTAATAGATTTGAAGAAATTTTTTAGTTTCAAAAAAGATTCATTAAGAATACCGCCAAATTATTTTCATGGATATGATGCTTGAAGAAGAATTAATTGATTTAATGACGTTTTGTTTACAAAATCCGGACTCATCAGATATTTCTGAAAAACATAATCGAATCAAAGAGATTGGGCAAGAAATCTATGATGATGGTGGTGATGATGCAATTGAAAATTTCTCATTTGTTTTAAAAAATAGAATTACACAAGAAATTGAAAAAGATCCGTCGCCATTGCTTTCGCTATGGCAAGGCCTAACTAGCAAATAGAAGAACAGTTTTTTTGAAACTTTATCCTCTACCTATTCTGAAAATGGCTGTACTGCATGTTGGGCAGGTGCCTTTGATTGCAGGTTTTCCATTTTTCATGGTGTATGGTGCAGGACTGCCGATTTCTCGTTTGTCGCGGCACTTTACACAATATCCTATTGTCATAATTCAAGTAGGCTCATTGTTATATTAGCGAGATCTTGTCGAACTTTTTTTACTAATAGGCAAACATCTGATCTCATTTTTTGCGTTCCGCAATCATTTTTTTCGTATTGGTCATAAGATAATTCTCATTAAATTATTTTTTATTTTAAATTTTTAATTACTGTAGTTTTATTTGAAATTACTTTTCCTGGATTAAGAATGCCATTTGGATCCATTTGCTGTTTGATTTTTTTAAATATTTGGAAATTTTTGTTACCGTATAATTGTTTTACAAATTCTGATCTAGCTAAACCATCTCCATGTTCTGCTGATATTGTTCCGTTATTTTCAATTATTTCATCAAAATACTCTGTTGCAATTTTTTTAATTATTTTTGTTTCATTTTTTTCCATAATTAAACGAACATGAATATTTCCATTTCCAATATGTCCATAACTAATTATTTTTGTTTTGTATTTTTTTTCAATTTTCTTTAGCGCTGAAAATAAATTTGATATTTTTTCTACGGGAACAGCTGCATCTTCAATTATGTGTGGAACTCTTTTCTCTTTTTTAATTGATTTTAAACTATAATGTAATGATGCATCTCTGTGTCTCCACCATTTACTCATATCTGCATTTCTAGTTAATTTTTGAATAATTTTGCCAGAGCTTTTTAAAATTATTTCTTTTTCAGAGTTCTTGATATTTTCATCATATTCTACAAAAAGTAAACATTTAGCTTTTTTACTAAACTTAAATTTTATTTGTTTTAGTGTATTTTTATCTACAAATTCTAGCGTAGATGGCTTTGTTTTATTAATTTCAATGCTATTTTTTGCTGCCTCAAATACTGAATTATACTCAATAATGAACAAAATTCTTTTTTTTGGCTTATCTATTATCTTTAATTTTGCAGTCAGAATTATTCCAAGAGTACCTTCAGAACCAATAATTATCTTATGTGCGTTTTTTTCTGATGTGATTTTATCGATTCTATATCCTGATGAATTTTTTGATGTTTTTGGAATATTTTTCTTATCTAATTTAATATTCTTAAAAATTCTATTGCTGATTTTTTTATCTTTAGGTAAAGTTATTTTATTTCCATTTCCATCAATAAATGTAATTTCTAAAACATTATCTATCATACTTCCATATTTTATGCTACGACTACCGCTCGAATTATTTCCTAACATACCTCCAATTGAACAAAAATTTCCAATTGATGGGTTTGGGGGGAAAAATTTTTTATTTTTTTGTAGAATTTGATCTAATTTGCCTTTTAATGTTCCTGAACCTACAACAACTGATTTTTTATTTAATTTGATTGTATTGAGTTCTCTCATATCCATAATAATTCCATCATTTAATGCACTACCTACTAATCCTGTTCCAGCTCCTCTAACTGTTACAGATATTTTGTATTTTTTTGCAATTTTAATTGTTTTAATGACATCCTCCTCATTTTTTGGAATAATTATTATCTTGGGGATAATTTGATATGAACTTGAATCTACGGAATAAAATTTTTTTTGATATTCTTTGTTTAAAACATCTCCTTTGATATTGGATTCTAATAATTTAAAAATTAATTTTTTCAATATTTGTTTAAAGTTTAACTCGATAATAATCCCATCTTTCAGGATCAAATTGTTGAACAAATTCTGCATCCTCTTTATTTATTCTAGATTTGATCACATCTCGTAATGCAAAACTTGTCATGTACTTGTATTTCATAGAATGTGCTTGCATGATGAACAAATGTCTCATTTCACTGCCTCCACGTAATCCCCAATACCCCATTTTCAAGGCTAAAGGTTCTAAAAATATCGTATTTTTTAAACCATAATACTCATCTCTTATTTCTTCACGTAATTGATATTTTTCTAATGGGCCTCCTTTAGAAAATCCCACAATTTCTCCCTTACTATCATTTAATCTGAGTGTATTGATTATTGTTTTTTCATCTTTAATTGATTCTTTAAAATGCTCTTTTCCAAATTGTAGAGGTTTTGGTAATTCTAAAAATATGTCATATAATGTTTGAACAAATTCTGAATCTTCTTGTAAAGATTGATTTTCTATTGTTGGAATTAATTTTAGATTTTCATATGAGTGATCTGCTTGAATGGTTACTTCTTGTTGTCTAATTTTCATAAATGATAATACTGTATCAAAGAAATTTTTCCTCATCTCCTTTGGCAAAGTTTTCAGAATTGCTTTTGACATTGATGCTTCTTTATTCAAAATTTCTTCAAAATATGCCACTGCTGTTCTTATTATTATTGATGGTCTCCATGCAAGTGCGTGTGCATTCATTTTTGCCATTTCCATAGCTTTTGTAAAATCTCCTAATGCATAACCGCTAATTCTATCTACTACTGACAAATACCATCCCATTTCCATAATATGTTTTTGAACTTGCACATTATTTCTAGTGATTTCTGATTTTTCAAAACACTGGTTAATTTCTTCTTCTGCGTTCTCTCGTGTTTTCCCACTCCATGGATATGTTGTTCTCAATATCAAAATTTTTATAATTTCTAAATCAATTTTTGCTGACGTTAGTAGTTCTCGAAGTTTTTTATCAGTTGAAATAAATTTTAAACACTTTCTTCGTGTGGTTTGTCTACATTTTT
>CALCPD010000069.1 GCA_937897875.1 uncultured Nitrosopumilaceae archaeon | reverse complement strand
TCCAATGGAAAATTAAATGTCACATTTGAACGTGAATTTTTTGATTCTATTTATGATGGTGAGGATGACTTCTTCTTTGTTTTAGCTGATGGTGATGAGACCGTTTCAAGAGAAATACAAACTACAGATAGTAGTAGAACTTTAACTATTGAAATTCCTTCTGGAACTGAAGAATTAGAAATTATTGGTTCTGTATTTGGAATCACAAACGAACTCCCATCTGTTATCGAAACCCCTGTTATTGAAACCCCTGTTATTGAAACCCCTGTTATTGAAACCCCTGTTATTGAAACCCCTTCTACCAATGAATGTGGCCCTGGTACTATTCTTGAAAATGATGTTTGTGTTCTAGATCAAAGATGTGGCCCTGGTACTATTCTTGAAAATGATGTTTGTGTTCTGGATTCTACTCCATCTAAATCTCCATCCTCTGGAAATGGTAGAGAGTTGATCATGGGAGTTACCCTTGCATTTGTAATTGCAGGAGTAATTGGTATTATCTTTGCACTAATTTCAAAGGCTAATAGAAATAAACACTAGTCACACAATAGTTCTTGATTCTTCATAGTTTGATCTAGTTCAAATCCTGTAATTTGACTTGTATATGAATATGGAATTATTCCTGCTATTGGGGTTTGGATATTCACTAATACTATGAATTTATTGGGATCTACTCTAATTGCGCCTCCATCAAATTCGTAATCCAGTGTCATGAACATATGTTGAGTTGATTGAAATTCTTCAGTTGAAAAATTACCTTTTTTTATAATTGATGATTGTGACTCTATTGTTGTTGACATAATTTCATACATGCCAATATTTTTTGCATCATAAAATGTTACAATTTGAAATTTTTCAAAACTTGTAGGAAATGGCATTGTATTGCAAAATTCTACATCACCATTATTTGACATAGCAAAAAATGAAAATTCTTCTGAACCACTCCATTTGTATTCTAATTGATTTGCTCCTATGATGTTTAACCCTGAATATGCAAATGGAATAATGATAATAATTATGGCAATTAATGTGATTGTTGAATATTTATTCATATTTCATTCTCTCTTACTGGTGGAAATGTGATAATTTTTTCATCGATTAGGTATTGTAAATTTTTAACAAACATTTCATCTGATACTATGCCCATCACCCATCCTTTTCCTACACTCTTTACCCATTCTGGTATAACTAGTGAATCGATATTTTTTTCTGTAAATTCAAATGGTATTTCAATTAATTTTTTATCAACAATATTTTGAAATCCACTGATTAACATGCCGTCTGTAAATTCTCCATTTATCCATCTTACTACCACTGGTTGCATTGCTTCAGAAATACACATGTTGTCTGAATCTATTAAATTAAATTCTGCTGTGGTCTGAATTCCTAAATATTCTACATCTATGAAATATGTTCCTAATGGAAAAATATCTTTTTCAAATGCATGTAAAGATGGAATTGGATTTGATAATTTTTCTATTGGTATTGGTATTGCACTACTTTTTCCACCTGCCCCATCCCTGATGTGAATGATTGCTGGTTCTCCTGTAATTTCTGAAACCTCAATAGAATAAACCAATCTCTCACAATAGGTATATGTTGTTTTTTCCATGATGATTGAAATTTGCGATTCTGCAAATACTGATGTCACTAACCCTGTACTTCCGATTAATACCATGAAAAATATGATTTTTTTCATCCTGATTTGAGACTTTTTTTGATCAATAAAAATCTGAAATCTATGGTCAGGAATCTTTTTTAACAACTTTGCTTAACCTTATTCATAGCGTTTTCTGCGGAAGCATATCTTTGAGTTGATGAATAATCATCACTCAAAGAGATTTTTACTGGTTAGCCCTGCTTAGGCATTTCTTTTCATTTTATTGTTATTTTTTGTTAATTTCATCTTTTTCTAAAATTTATGTTAAAATTTCCCCTAATTCTCTGAAATCAGTTATTATAGGGGATTTTTTTATCCATGATATGCCTAGTTACCAAGATCAAACCTGGATTAGACTTTGGAAAGAAAATGCACCTGAATTACGTTCTCGTGTCATTGGTTGGCGTAAACAAAACGCAATCACTCGTATTGATAAACCAAGTCGTTTAGACAGGGCTAGAAGATTAGGTTACAAAGCAAAACAAGGTATTGTTGTTGTTAGAATGAGAGTTGGAACTGGTGGTATGAGAAAACAAAGACCAACTGGTGGTAGAAGACCAAAACATCTTGGTGTTACTAGAATTAAAGCTGATGATAATATGAAAACTGTTGCAGAAAGAAGAGTCCTTGAACGTTATCCTAACATGAAACTATTAGGTTCATACTATATCTATAAAGATGGAAAACATTATTGGTTTGAAATTATTTTAGCTGACCCTGCTCATCCAAGGATTGCTCAGGATAAGGAATTAAACAGAAGAGTACCACAATCTGCATAAGATTGAAATCTATTATTGTTTTTACAGTATTATTATTTTTTGTACTAACTCCTGTTCATGGTCAGTTATTATCTGATGCAACTGGATTGATAAATCGAATTGATATTCAAACTTCTGGTTATGATTTTGAAGTTGTCCTAACTGCAAATTTTGATTTACTTGATTATGATTTTGACATAAACAATAAACAACTTATTCTTTATCTTGATAGTGGATTAGAAAATAATCTTGGTGAAATAATTATTCCTGCCACTTTGTTGAGTGGTGATTTTAGATTCTATCTAAATGATCAAGAGTTTTTCCCCAAAGTTCAATCTGATGAAAAAATTAGCTTCATAACTCTGAATTTTTCTGGTTTAGGAAACAATGTAGTTAAAATTATTGGTACTGAATACTTGTCTGGTTTAGATGATATCATCCCAATTGAAAATAACTCATCTAAATCCCTTGATAATGATTTCTTACCTCCTGATGGACAATCCACTCAAACACTTTCTGATGATTATTTGATTTGGTTGATTGTAGGGGGAATTGTAATTGTTATTACTGTATTTGTTGTGATTAAATTTTTAAAAAACAAAAACTAGTTTAATCTTCATTTAGTAATTGCTGAATCATTCCATCAATGTGTCCTGTTTGACCAAATGACACGTCTCTTAGAATTCCTTTTCTATCTACTAGTATTGCTGATGGTGTGCCTTGCAGTGAAAAGTTTTCAAATGTTTCAGCAGAATATTCTTTTGATTTCATATGGTCCTTGACTCTTTGAATTATTTGATTTCTGTACTCTTCTGGTTGTGAATCAAACTCTGGTATTTGTGGATAAATGAATTCTAATATTTTTTCTTGAGTAATTTCTCCTGCACTTTTTGTTAAATTATCCATTCCTATTGGAAATGGAATTTTAAAAGATAATTTACTTCCTTCTTGTAATTGACCATACTGTGCTAATGCACTTTTTGTTTCACCTACTACTTCACCTGTTTCTACAAGCATTTTCAAATTGTCTAAATTATTTTTATCAAAATCTTCAAATGCTGTTGCAAGCCCTAACACTCTTACTCCTTCATCCTTATATTTTTCATAAATTTTAATTGCGTCTGGAATTGCACCCATAAAACATCCTGGACAATTCACTTGAAATACTTCTAATAATACAATGTGATCTTTTTCTTGATCAAAATTCGTTGGAGCGCCTTGCACCCAATCTGAAACTCCAAAGTTTGGTGCTTTTTCACCTATCTTTACGCCCATAAAACTAAGTTAATTTTTTTACGATAAATACATACCTCTAAAAATTTCTAATTCTTTCTTAAGTAGGCTAATATAGAACACAGAAAATTTTACAGTAAATTGCAAGCAGTAACTGATGAACGATTGGCCCTTTTTGCAGAAATGGAATCAAAATATGAAAATAGTGATGTTGATTACTTTGTTTCTCTTTTGAATCACTCTGATTATGTAGTTCGAACTAGAGCTACATGCATTTTAGTAGATTTTGGTGGTGAGGATAAAATTCCACATATTGCCAAAGTTTTGAAAAATGATGATAATGAACTAGTTCGTCACGAAGCTGCTTTCTCACTTGGTCAAATGTCTTATTCTGCTGCTATACCTCCGCTTATTGATTCCACTCTAAATGATCCTAGCATGTTTGTACGTCACGAAGCTGCAATTGCTTTGGGTGTAGTTGGAAACAAAGATGCAAAAGAGGCTTTACAAAAAGCACTAAACGATCCAGATGAACCTGTAGTGGAATCTGCTGTTGTTGCTTTATCTAATATTGAATTTATGGAAACTTTAAGTAAGAATGAAAAATTTGCTAAATTAACAGGTGGATGAAATGAATCTTACATATGGTGTAATTACAGTTGTTGGAATTTTAGTTGCAATATCTTTATCTCTAATTATTAGTGATCCAAATGAAACACCTGAATCTCGTGAAGTTATAATTCCTGAAACTCAAATTGCTCAAATTGAAGACAATCTAAATCAACTTTCAGTTAATCCTAGTCTTTTACCACGTACTACCAATGTAGGTGATGCTTTAGTTCTTGAAGTTGAATTTAGAGATGATGATGGAAATATTGTTGATCATGTTAATTATGATATTTTTGCTACTCAAAATTCTGATTCAATTCTTTCAGATCCTGCATCACATCGTCACCCTGGAAAATATCCTGTACATGAAAGTACTACGTTAACTGACTCTTCAATTGATATTCAAGTTATTGTTCAAGGTTTAGGACACGGTGATGACATTTATGGTCCTAAAGGTATTGAAACTGCTTTTAGCTTAACTCCTGTAGTTTCTGCACAAACTGCAACTAGTACTGAAATAAAAACTGCAGATGATTCTGGAATGAGTATGGACTGTCAAGCATCATTAGACTGCTACACTCCTAGTATCGTTACAGTAAGTGTAGGCGATGTAGTAACTATGATTAATTCTGATTCTACTGCAGCCATGCATTCATTTACTGCCGGTACCGTTGATGGATTCACTCCTTCCCCAAGTGGAACATTTGATACTGGTATAATGAGTGCAGATGATACTTTTGAATGGACTCCAGAAACTTCTGGCGAAGTACCATACTATTGTTTACTCCATACTTGGATGCAAGGAACAATTATTGTAGAGTAATTTTTACACATTTAATACTTAAAATTATTTTTATAATTCATGTCATCTACTACTCAAAAACTTCCAAAGTTTCCTTGTGTTGATTGTCACACGGACTGTTGTAAGGAATATACAATTTTTGTTAATGCCCATGATATTTTTCGACTTTCAAATGGTTTGAAATGTAAACCTGAAACTTTTTTGGAATTAATTGGTGCAAAAGATTATTCTCTTGGAATTAAAGTGGAAGAAGGTTTAGTCGATCTTGCTTTAAAACAAAAAAATGGAGCATGTAAATTTCTTGAAGAAACTGATGATATTTTTAGATGTACAGTAAATGATTTCAAACCAGGTGTGTGCAAATCATATCCATTTGAAATGAAAAATGGTAAATTATCTCAAATGAGTGATATCATGTGCCCTACTGATTGGGATCTTACTGGCTTTAAAGAAATGATGGTACCTCATTTACAAAAAGATGAATCTGAATGGAAGTTTTATGATCAACTAGTAAAGGAATGGAATTCAAAACATGAGGGGGAATCATTATCTATATTTCTAAAATTTATGTTAAATCAAGTCGAATTATCTCTTAAAGTGCAATAACTTTACTTCCTTCTTCTTTTGATTCAAATTTGTAAATCTGTTCAACGTTTGAATCTTCAAAAATTTCTGCATCGTGAGTGATGATTAAAAATTGCATTGGTGTTTGTGAGTTTGAAATTTCTGTTAATTGAGATAATACTCTAACCAATGATTTCTTCCTCTCAGCATCAAGATGTGTTGTTGGTTCATCAAGTATCATCAGATTTAGGTTTGATGAGCCTAGTAAACTTGCCATTCCCAATCGTAATGCTAATGCCACGCTTACTTTTTCCCCTCCACTAAGTGATTCTAATTCTAAAACCTCTGTTTTTGAATAACAGGCAATTGATACGTCTCTAGCTTTTTCTGATAATGCAATTCTTTGAATTTTTGTATTTAGCAATGATAGATATTCTGAAGCTTTAACTGAAATTGAATTTAATGCCCATGATCTTAAGCTTGTTGCAACAGAACCATCTCTGCTGAAAATATTTGTTTGAACTTTATCTAATTTTGAAACATATTTTTTTACTATTTTAAGTTCTAAAATTACTTTTTGAATTATTTCTATTTGTCTTTTGGCTTTATCTATCTTCTCTAAAATTCCTCCTATCTGTTGATCCATTTGAGATAAACTGTTTTGTTTTTCTGAGATTATATTTTTAAGATTTAAAAATTCTTTTTCACTGAATCCTTTTGTATCCACTTCTAATTTTAAAATATTCTCAAAAATTACTTTCGAATGATCATCAATTTGTGACATTTCTTTTAAATCACTATTATCAGTCATTGGTAATTTCACTTTTTGAATCTGAGTCTCTTTTTGAATTTTAATTAATTCTTCTTTTGTGTTTATTGAATGTGCTCTAAGAGTTGCTTCTGCATCTCTTGTTTTTTGTACTTTTTCCAAAAACTCTTTTTTCTTTTGAGTATACATGTCTCGTTCTTTTTCTTTTAGTTTGATTTTTTCTTGTAATTTGATTATCTCTTCTTTGATATGTTCTTCTTGAAAAAATGGATTTAATTTTTCTACAATTGAATTACATACTGGACATTTGTTATCTTTTAATTGTAATTTTGATGCAAGAATTTGTTTTTCTTTTAAAGACGCAATTTGACTTTTCATTTCTTGAATTTTTCTTAATGTGTCATCTACTGCTTCTTCAACTTTCTGGATTTTTGACTCAAAATCAACTTTTAGTTTAATTTCATCAAAACACCCTTCACAATCACGTATTTTACGCTCATTTTCACTAATTTTTTGCTGAATTTCTTTCATTGTCTCTTTAACATATCTTAATAGCTCATCTTTTCGTAATTCTAATTGCTTGATTTTGTCAATTTTTGGTGTTTCAATTTCTAATTCTTTCTGCAATTTTTTTAATTCTTCGTGAATTTGCTTTTGTTTTAATTCTAATTGATTTTTTTCAGGTTCTGCTTCTTTTATTTCCTGTTGTGATCTTTCAAGATCTCGTTCTAAAATTTCAATATGTGTATCATCATATCCTAAATCTGTTTTAATTTTTTCACGAAATTCTTTTGTAACTTTTTTCATGGATTCAGATGCCACATCTAATTTGTCTATCCCAATTATGGCATTGAGTAATTCTTTGAATTCTTTTGGTTTTGCATTAATTATTGAATTTAATTCACCTTGTTGAACAATTGATGCTATTTTTAATTTCTCAAAATCCATGCCTATTGTTTTTTCTACTTGTTCTGTCATTGATTCTCCAAATTGTTTTCTTTCTCCTGCTGCAATTTCTACTCTGCCCTCCTTAGTTATTTCAGAAAATGTTGCAACTAATCCCCCTTTACTATCAATTTTTCTTACTGTTTCATACTGTTTACCATTTATTGAAAATTCTATTTTTGAATAACCTTGGTTTGAACCTCTTTTAATCAATCCTTTGTTTGATTTTCTTGTATGTTGTCCAAATAATGAAAATGTAATTCCGTCTATGATACTTGATTTTCCTGCACCATTTTCTCCTACAAAAATTGTTACTCCTTTTTCAAACTCTAATTTTGTTTCTGAATGTGCTAAAAAATCCCCTAATTCAATTGAAGTAATCATTGTTCTTCCTCTTTTTTGAATTTCTCATAATCGTGCAAAATTATCTCTAACGCTTCATTCATTCCATCCGTTGTCAGTGTTGGTAGGAGTTCTTTAATTGCAAAATCTGCATCTTTTTCTGAATCTAATGTTTTTGCTGAAAGTCTAAACATTTCATCTTCAATCACACTTGGTCTATCTAGAAATACTGATGAATCTGATATTTGTTTTGTAGTAATTTTCCAAAAACATCTTAGTGATAATGCATTTAATCTGGCAATTTGTGCCTGAATTTGGTCTGTTTCTATCTCTTCACCTTGTATTTTTACTTCAATAATTGGCTTTTTTGTAAGATTACTGATTTTTTCTATGATTTGATCAATTGTTTTTGCTAATTCTTTGTATTCTGTATTAAATGAAAATTGAGGTCTAGTGTCTAATTCAATCCATTTTGGTACTGCTTCATCTCCTGAAATATCTACTTCAAAAAAACCTTTTTTGATATCCTTAATTCCTTCACTAGTTGTTAATTCAATTGAACCTGGATATGCAATTGGACCTTTTAGATGATTGAATTGTTTGATATCTTTATCATGTAAATGTCCCATTGCATAATATGTAAAATTTTTTGGTAAATCTGTTGACTGCAACTCTCCTGCAAATTTGTTGAATTCTGTAATTCCTTGATGTAATACCAATATCTTATGACCTGAAAATTTTTCTACACTTTTATCTAGATTTGAAAGTACTTCTTCATATTGAGACATTTCTGTTTTTCTAATTTTGTCTAACCCTGCTAACATTATTCCTTTGTATTCTATTGGGTTGCCATTACCTATGTATTTTGAAAATCCTAAATTGTGATAGATGTATGGAATTGGTGTTGTTCTAATTCTACTGATATCATGTTCACCTAAAATAAAAAATGAGTCTATGTTGTTTTCTTTTAATCTTTTTAATGCATTTCCCATTTGTACTATTGCCGTTCCATTTGGATTAGGCATATGAAAAATATCCCCTGCAAAAATTACAAAATCTACATTATCTTCAATTGATTTATCAATTGCTTGATTGAAAACATCATACACATCTTGCTCCCTTTCATTGGAACCATATTGAACTAATCCCAAATGTGTATCTGAAATATGTGAAAATAACATTAGTCTAATAACAAATCTTTTTGAACTAATCCTTGTGTAGATTCTACTCCGACATTTTTCATTTTATCTGCCTTTATCCAAGCTTTAGTTGCACTTTGATCTGCTCCCATTTTCTTTTCTTTGACTTCTTCCACATGAACCATTGATGGTAAATTCGTCCATTGACCCACAAGAACTGCATCTCCTACGTTTAATGACGTCAATTGTGATATCAATTCACGACTGGTTGACTCTGTTGCTGAGGCTATTTGTCTTTGATCATCTTCTTGAATGATTTTCATAATTGCAAATGAGCCCATCTGGCTGAGTATATTCAAGTCCACACTGCGTGGTCTTTGAGAAACTATCCCTAAACCTACTCCAAATTTTCTTCCTTCTCTGGCAATTTTTGCAGCCCAATACTTTGCTGCAGTATCGTGATCTTTTGGTATGAATACATGTGCTTCTTCAAGAATTATGAAAACTGGTTCAAAGAATTTGTAATCTTTTTGTTTCTTTGATTTTCCATGTTTTGCTATAGTTGCATTTTTTCTATCTTTTAGTAATTGCTGCAAATAAAATCCCATTGCCACATTTGCTTGTTTTTCTGATAATTCTGAAATGTTAATGATGTTTGTACATCCTTCTTTAATGTAGTCCATTGGATTCCCAATTTCTGGATCCAAAATATCGTCGAATCTTCTTTGTGCATCTTCAATGATGTCTTGCACTCTGTATGCTGATGTCCTGATTTCTTTTAATTTCTTGTCTTCAGAATTTACAAGTAAATCTACTTCGTATTCTAATTTATTCCAAAACTCTCCTGCTTCTTTTACCTCTTGAGTAAATGACATTCTTAATACTCGTTGTTGCACATCTGCATTTTCTCTAATTTCTAATACTTCTGAAAATTGATCTGCTTCAAGTAGTCTTGGATTAATTTTTGCATCAATTACATTCACATTTGGAATGTTTAGTGTTGTGTAATCGTTGTGATAATCAAAAATTATTACTGTTCCTTTTACTTCTGATATTTTTTTTGTGATTAATGAGACTAGATTACTTTTACCCATTCCTGTCATAGCTAAAATTCCTAGATGTCTTGAAACGATTCTGTCTAGATTGATTTTAGCTTCAATTTTTTTATTTCTTAATAAATTACCAATTTTTAACCACCCCTCTTTTTTTGGACTGAAAATTTCTTCTAAATCTTGATTAGTTGGTTGTGTAATTTCTGTGCCTGGAATTGGTGGAATTGCTGGAATTATTGACTGACCTCTACGTAAATTCTCTAAAAATCCTAAGATTCCTATATGTGCTGTGAATGTTTTATCTCTCTTATTGATATCTGCAATTTCTGTACTTTCTTCTGCTTCGTGAAAATTTCTGACATCTGTAAATGCTGCACTTGATACTGATGATCTCTCAACTAATCCTAAAATTTCCCCTTCATCAATGGTGATTTTGATATATTCTCCAACTGACAATGATCGTGATGTAATTGCTGTGACTGATGTCGGTTTTGATTCTCCAACAACAAAACCTAAACTCAACCTAACACCTCCCTTGAACCAATTTCATTACTTAATCCTAACAAACTAACCATTTTACCAAGTTCTTTGTCTGATATTTTACAGTTATTGTGTGCAAGCTTTAGTGCATATGGATATCCGCCCACACTAGTTTTAAACAGTTTATTCATTATTGATTTCACTTCATCATTATCATGTTTTCCTCCTAAAAATTCTAATTTAATAATTGGAGTTGAATCACTCAATCTTACAAATGTTGATGAAATTATTTTATCTGGACCATAATTTCTTTCTACAAATATTTCACTAAAACCTGGACCGTTTGTTACATGATTATAATAAAAAATATCTCCTGCAAGTGATCCTAAATTCTCAAATTGTTTTTTTGTGTTTGATGTTTTTGCAATAAAAATAACATTCTTTTTTTTATTCATTGTTCTAACAACTTGTGCATCTAGTGCTGATTGCCTTGTCATAAATTGTGAATGCAATGAACCATCCATTAAAACTAAATCTACTTCGTCTACTGTTTTTTCACATGCATCAATCTCCATTTTACTTGCAATTCTTGAAAGATCCGTATCTGATCCTAAACCTGAATCATGAAGATCAACAAGGATGTCTCCATCAGATTTTATTGAAACTGCTGTAGTTGCCCATAATTCAATTCCTTGAAATTTAGTGTTGTTGAAACTACTGTCAATACCTGCTGTGATTACTTTTTCTTTAGTAGGCGTGAAATCATTCCAATTTGTTTTTGCCTTGTGTAAAATTTGTTCAAATTTAGGACCTTTTAGAATTGATAGCATTTTTTCTCTATTGATAATGGCATCTTTGTAAACTGTATTGAGCACAACAATAGTTGGTGTGTTTGAATAAAATCTTTAGGTTATGTCAATATTTGACTAAGATGATCCATTAAAACAACTTTATCCAATCTTCCCTTTGAAAATTATTTTTTCATCTGAATTTGATGGGGTGGTTCTATCGATATATTTTATTTCATACCAATCTCCAATGTGGATAGTTTTATCGTCAATTTGACGTGGGATTTTGATTTGTACTTCAAAGATGTTTGTGTTAGGTCCTGTTTCAATCAAATAATTGGAGTTAGCATCAAATTTTGGATTTGCAAGAGTTGTTTTAATTCCTCCCTCACTTCTAAATTCTAATTGACTAATTGAAATTTTATCTTCATCTCTGGAATCTCTATTTGCATCTGGTTCGTACAATCTTAAAATAAATTCATGTCCAATTCTTGAACCTCCCCCTGATGTTTCAATTTCAGCAAATGTTTTTGTTAGTGGAATTGATTTGACTTGTACACTTTGAACTCCAGACAAATTAGATTCATCTAAATATTTTATTAAAACAATATCATCTTGACTAATTTGTTTACCGTTAACTGTTTCAGGTAATTCTAATTTTAAATAAAATTGACCTGTATCATATCCTGTTTCAATCATTTTTTCAGGCCCTTGAATGGGAATTCCATTAACTTTGAATTCAAAAAGTCCTTGAGTGGATACTACTTCTACGGCTCTATGTGATTTATTCAAATCATTATCGGTTACATAGAAATTTACTATGGACATACTGGATGCAGGAACTGTTGTAATTTCTGCATTAGATTTTGTTACTTTTGTAGTGAGCAAAATCCCTCTTTCAAACATTTTGTCAATTGTTTCTGGTTTTACGCATGCTGGCATTCCATTTGTACGAATGACCTTCTCTAACACATCTCTACAAATAACATCTTGCACTGAAACACCTTCTGCCATTTGTTTTCTTGGAGAATCAATATTTGCATTAATTGGAATGATAAATGAAAATATCAAAAAAAATGTTATTCCTAGAACTATTTTTTTATTAATTATCACTTCTATCGTTTATTTTGATTTTTATTTTAAACTATCATTAATTAAGAGAACTTTTCTATTCTGATCACTTGAAAAAAATTGGTTTATTGGGATGCGGTGTAATGGGTACACAAATTGCACTAGCAATTGATTCTGGTAAGATACCTGGAATCTTAACTCATGTTTATGATGATTCTAAAGAAGCCTCTACTTCACTTGTTTCAAAATTAAATAATAAGCCTGAAATTGTTGAAAATTCTCATTTACTATCTTCTCATTCTGTTAATATTGTAGTTGAGGCAGCTTCTCAAAATGCTGTAAGAGATGATGGATTGAGCATTTTACAAAATAAACGTGATTTTATGATTATGAGTGTTGGTGCATTATTGGATGAATCCATTTATGATATTTTGTACGATGCTTGTGAACATTTCAAAAAAACAATCTATCTTCCATCTGGTGCAATTGCTGGGTTAGATGGATTAAAATCAATTAAACATGAATTAGAATCTGTATCTATTACAACAACAAAACATCCTCGTTCCTTAAAAGGTGCAAAGTTTTTTGAAACTTCTGAAATTAATTTAGATTCTCTTTCTTCTTCGACAATAATTTTTGAGGGTACTGCTCGTGACGCTGTCTTATTATTTCCTGCAAACATCAATGTAGCAGCACTTGTATCTTTATCTGGAATTGGAAGTGACAAAACACTTGTAAAAATTATCGCTGATCCTGACACTGATAAAAATACTCATCATATTGAGGCAATAGGAAAATCTGGAAAGATGACTTTCACTATTGAAAATACCCCTGATTCCCAAAACCCAAAAACTAGTAGACTGGCTATTTTATCTGCCATTGAGACCTTGAGGCAATATTGCTCAGATGATATTCAAATTGGCACATAGATGGCAAAACTTGCCAACTTTAGAGACTCTGTAGAAGAATATAGACTCATTCATATTCTTTAAATCTACACATCTTCAATTTTTTTCGATAATGTTAGTTCAAGATACTTCATTTCTAAAAAATGAGATTATGCGTTTAAAAAAAGAAAAAGACGTGGTAATTTTGGCTCATAATTATGAAATTCCTGATGTACAAGATATAGCTGATTTTACTGGTGATTCGCTTGGATTATCTAGATTGGCTGCAACTGTTCCTCAAAAAACAATTTTATTTTGTGGTGTACATTTTATGGCTGAAACTGCTTCTATAATTAGCCCTGAAAAAAAAGTTCTTTTGCCCTCTTTAGAAGCTGGTTGTTCTTTGTCTGACTCAATTACTGTTGAAGAATTACGAAATTGGAAAAAACAACATCCAAATGCAATTTCTGTTGGTTATGTCAATACCACTGCTGAAATTAAATCTGAACTTGATTATTGCTGTACTTCATCTAACGCAGTAAATGTTGTAAAAGCAATTCCTGAAGATAAAGAAATTTTATTTTTACCTGACATGTTTCTTGGTTCTTATGTTGCAAAAATGACTGGAAGGAAAAATATGCATATCTGGGCTGGTGAATGTCATGTACATGCAGGAATCACCCCTGAAGATGTAACTAAAAAATTAAAATCAATGAAAGATGCTGAATTTGTTATTCATCCTGAATGTAGTTGTACAACACCTATGATGTATGATGTTGCTGATGGTAGTTATGATGACAATACCGTTTCAATTCTTTCAACTGAAGGTATGTTAAATCATGTAAGTAAATCTAAATCCAAGAATTTTGTTGTTGCAACTGAAACTGGAATTTTGTATAGGATGAAAAAAGAAAATCCTACTAAGACATTCATTCCAGCATCTGAAAAAGCAGAATGTCAATATATGAAAATGATAACTCTTGAAAAAGTATATGATACTTTGATGAATGAGAAAAATGTTATCACTGTTCCTAAAAAAATTGCAGATAAAGCTCGTTTAGCCATTGATAGAATGCTTGAAATTAGTTAATCTGTGATTGTTTTGGTTGGATTATTTAGTAAAACTCCTGAGGATATTGCATTCAAAAAAAATATTGATCAATTTAAAAAATTTAAAAAACTTGTAAAGGGAAAAAAATACCCTGAAGCTCTAAAATTAGGCTTGGATTACCTGGAAAAGGTTCCTTACAATCATGATGCTCTATTTACGATTGGAGGGATTTATTATTTGAAAAATAGATATCGCACTGCATTATCCTTTTTTGATAGGTGTCTTGAAACTGGAGATTCTGATGTTGAGGTTTTACTTTTAAAAGCATATTCTCATCAAAAATTACAAGAAAATCCAATAGCACTTGAATGTTGTAAGAAAATTCAAAACCTTGATCCAAAAAATAAATCTGTATTAAATTTGATATCTGAATTGAATTCTTAAATTTCTAAACTAACATCGATTCCTTTTACTGAATTAGTTATACTTCCTATAGATATGATGTCTACATCTGTTTTACCATATTTTGATATGTTTTTTGAAGTAATTCCACCTGATGCTTCCAACAAAACCTTTTTTCGTAATTTTTTATTTTTAAGAACTTTAATTGTTTTATTAATTTGGGCAGGTGAGAAATTATCTAGCATAATTATTGTTGCTCCTTCTTGGGCAGCTAGAATCGCATCCTGTGTATTTTCAACTTCCACTTCAAATTTCTTATATTTTTTTTTGGTTTTTTTAATTAATGATAATAATGATTGTTCTACAGCAATATGATTATCTTTGATCATCACCATTTCATCTAATCTCAATCTGTGTTTTTTACCTCCTCCAATTTCTACAGCTTCTTTATCAAAATATCTTAGTCCTGGTGCTGTTTTTCTTGTTGCATACAATTTTGTTTTTTTTGGAATTTTTTTAACAAGTTCATTTGTTTGTGTTGCAATTCCACTCATTCTTGTTATGATGTTTAATGCGGTTCTTTCACATGTCAAAATTTTATCTGCATTTCCTGTAACTTTCATGATTGTTTGATTTGGTTTGATTGTTACACCATCTTTAGTTATAATTTTGGATTTGCATCCTTTTAGAGCAAAGATTTCTTTTGCATATTTTGAGCCTGCAAGAATGGCTTTTTCTCTTGAAATAATATTCACTGAAATTATTTTTTTTGATAATAAAGCACTTGTAATATCTCCTTTACCTATATCTTCTGCAAGAAATTGTACTAATTGTTTTTTTGGATTAAATGACAATACTAAGATTAAATGTTAATGTGATTTTAAAGATTTAGAAATTTTCTATGTTACTTTAATTGCGTACTTACCTTTTTGAGTAATTGCTAATGTTTTTGAAATTTCTGAATTAGTTGGATCAACTACAAGTACAACTCCATTCCAATCTGGTGTTAAGTCTGATGATTTACAACCTGGGCAAACTTTTTCTGTTGTTACTCTTTTACATTTTCTGCATGCCATTTCTCGAGCCATTTTAACTAGCCTCTACTTTTGCTTCTTTTGTTGGTTCACTTGTACCATCAGATTTTTTAATTTCTTCTTCAATCCATTCATCTGCACCTAGGAATGGTTGTCTACAAGTAATTCCGATTTTACCCATTGCTGCAGCTTTTCCTAAGGACACTGCAGTAATTCTTGCACGAAGTGTTGAACCAACTTTTAATGTTCTACCACTTTGGTTAGCCAAAATTAATCCCATCTTAACATCACTCTTTAGATAATCATCCATAACTTGTGATAAGTGTAATAACGCATCAGTTGGACCAATTCTAACAAATGCACCAAAGTCTGTAATATCTACAATTTCGCCTTGAACAATTTCTTGTAATTTTGGATAAAATGTAAGTGCCTCAAATTGTACTTTATGGAATGTTCCTCCGTCTCCTGCAATCATTTTTCCCATTTCGTCCACTTTGGCATCTAAAATCATGATGATATATCCTAATTCTGCATTAATCATACTCTCGTATTTTTCTTTGAGAATGTTGACTGCTGCCTTTTTGAGCGTAGTTCCAAATAAGCTTGGGGGAATCCTAACGACATCAACTAGGGTAGATATAGAAAACAACTGTTTACTTTTTCTTGAATTTCAATTTATGAATCTTTGGGTGATTTGACTTGTATTTTCAAAGATTTTAATGATTTTTCAAAAAAAACACAATTTTTTTCCACATCTAACTTATCTTTAAATATTGTATCTTGATTTTTTCATGCAATGGTTGGAATTGATCAAGTTCTTGAAAAACTTAGTACTGTCATTGATCCCGATTTGAAAAAAGACATCGTCTCAATGGGTATGATTAAAGATTTAGAGCTTAATGACGGTGATCTTAAATTTACTTTAGAATTAACAACCCCTGCATGTCCCTTCAATGTTGAAATTGAAGATGATGTGAGAAAAGTAATTGCTGAACTTTCTGACTTAAAGAATTTTGATTTGAACGTAACTGCAAAAGTAATGGATGGTCGTGATTTGGGTGCTGATACTCAAATGGCAACCGTGAAAAATATTATCGGTGTTGCTAGTGGAAAGGGCGGTGTTGGTAAATCTACTGTTTCATTAAATTTAGCTTTGGCATTATCTCAAACAGGAGCTAAAGTTGGTTTACTTGATGCTGATATCTATGGACCTAGCATTCCATTGATGTTGGGAATGAAAGATGGTTCTATGGAAGTTGAAGATAACAAACTTCAACCAGCTGATTGCAATGGATTGAAAGTTGTGTCTTTTGGTTTTTTTGCGGACCAATCAAATCAAGCTGCAATTTATCGTGGTCCAATTATCTCTGGAATCTTGAAACAATTTTTAGTTGACACTAATTGGTCTGAATTAGATTATCTTATTGTTGATTTACCTCCTGGCACTGGTGATATTCCATTGACACTTGCACAAACAATTCCGATTACTGGAATTCTTGTTATTACAACTCCTCAAGATGTTGCAAGTAATGTTGCAGTTAAAGCAGTTTCAATGTTTGAAAAATTAAATGTTCCAATTATCGGCGTGATAGAAAATATGAGTCATTTCATCTGTCCAAATTGTGATGATAAACATTATATTTTTGGTGATGGTGGTGCAAAGAAAATTAGTGAACAATTTAAAATTCCATTCTTAGGAGAAATCCCATTAAATTATGGCATAATGTCTGGTTCTGATTTAGGAAAACCTATCATGAGTACTGACACTAATTCTCCAAGTGCTGATGCATTTAGGTCTAGTGCAAAAAATGTTGCAGCCCAATGTAGTATTATTGCATCTAGATTACATGAAGAAATGGAATCTGAAGCAAATGATTCTGAAAATTCTACCGATACACCTACATCTGAGAATACTTCTTCTTAATTCTGATAATATTGAAATTACCTGATTCTCTAAGAGAACAATTCAAAATTCCTTTAGGATTATTATTGCCAATTGGTCAAGATAATCGAGAAAATATTCAAAAATACCTTTTAGATGATTCTTACATCATTACAGTTGGTGATAGAACAACTGAGAAGATGATTGAATTTGGTATAATTCCGTCATTACAAATAATTGATGGTTTTGAAAAAAGACAAAAACGAGACTATCCTAAAATTGGAAAAGAATCTGAATTAAAAATAGATAATCCTGCAGCTGAAATTACTTTACAAAGTATTCAAATTATTAAAAAAGCATTTGAGATGTCTTCTCCTGTACGTTTGATTGTAAATGGTGAAGAAGATTTGTTAGTATTGCCTGTTTGTATACATGCTCCAGAAAATTCAGTTGTTTTGTATGGTCAACCCAATAAGGGACTAGTTTTAGTACAAATTACTACAGAAATTAGAAATAAAGCACAAACATTACTTGATATGATGAAGTAATTGGGGTGTGATGAGACGGTGGCTGTATGATTCGTGATTACCCCACATAACCTCTGACCCTATTCATTCATAATTTTGTAGATTCAAAATCAACCAACTATCTTACAGAAATTTGTAAGTTTTCGTTAATGGTTATTTTTAAGAGTTAACGAAAAGTTGACTCTTTGCTTACAACAATTGACATTTCAAGATAAACATAGATTACTTGACAAATAACTATGAAACTAGATCCTGATCTTAAATTACAAATATTAGAAAAAGTTGGAATTTATTCTCAGAGGTTTTCTATTCCTGAACCTGTGATTTTATTATCTACTAAAGAGGTTCTTGATGCTCCTAGAGAAATGACTGAAGGTCGTCGTACATCAGCTTACAAATATTACGGTGTATCTTATTTACAACATAATTTAGTTTTCATAAATGTTAGAAAAATTCCTGATGAAAAAACACTTGAAAATACACTTGTTCATGAATTAATCCATATGAGATTTCCATATCTTGCACATGGAAAACGATTCAATAAATTAGTGCGACAAGGACTTCGTGGAAAAACTTTTTCACCATATAAGAAAAGAAGTAAAATCCTTTCTTTTTGATGTATATTTATAAGAAATGGGAAATGGGATATAACTATGGATTTTGCTGAAATTCTTCCGTTTATCTGTGGAATTGTTTCCTTTTTAGTAGCTGGTGGATTAGTTGTTTGGATTACCAAACAACCTTCTGGTACTAAAGAAATGATGGATATTTCAAATGCTGTTAAAGAAGGTGCATCAGCATTTCTAAAACGTGAAATGAAAATTATCATTCCTGTTGCAATTGCACTATCGGTAATTATTGGAGCATTTTTGCAACCATCAAATGGAATTGCTTTTGCAGTGGGTGCAGCATTATCTGCAGTTGCTGGTATTATCTCATTAAAAATTACAGTAAAAGCAGCAGTTAGAGCTGCAAATCTTAGTGGTGATGGTCTTGGTAAGACATTTGCTATGGCCTTTAGAGGTGGAGCTACTGTTGGATTAGCAGTACCTGCAATGGCTCTTTTAGCAATCACTGGTTTGTATTTAATTTATCCTGATCCAATTACTATTGCAGGAGTTGGAATTGGAGCTAGTCTTATTGCATTATTCATTAGAATCGGTGGCGGTATCTTTACTAAAGCTGCAGATATGGGTGCTGACTTGGTGGGTAAAGTTGAAGTAAATATTCCCGAAGATGATCCTCGAAATCCTGCTACAATTGCAGATAATGTTGGTGACAATGTTGGAGATGCAGCAGGAATGGGTTCTGATGTTTATGAATCTTATATTGTTACAATTCTTGCAGCACTATTGATTGCAGCATTAATTGGCGCACCAAACTTTTTCCTTTATCCAATTTTAATTGGATCTTCTGGAATGATTGCATCCATTGTTGGTGTTTTAATTGTTGGTTCAAAAGGTGTAACTGATGTTATGAAACCTCTTAATCGTTCATTTTATGTTTCAGCTGCTATTGCAATTGCATTAAACTATGTGTTTATTACACAATTTATTGACCAGTCTTCTACTGCATATGCATTATTTGGAACCACTGTTATTGGTGTTGTACTAGTTCCTGTTATTCAAAAAATTACTGATAACTATACCAGTTACAAGAAAGGCCCAGTAAAAGAAATTGCTGATTCTGCAAAATGGGGATATGCATCATTAACACTGATGGGAATTATCAAAGGAATGCAATCAACCGGACCCTTCATGATTGCATTAGTTGTTGCAATTATTATTTCATATTCTATCTCTTCATCTGCAGCTCCTGAAGGTGCAGACCCAGTACTTTATGGTATTTTTGGAACTTCCTTGACTGCTATGGCTATGTTAAGTCTTGCAGGAATTGTTTTGAGTATTGATGCATTTGGACCAATTGCTGATAATGCAGGTGGAATCGTTGAAATGACTGGAATGGGAGAAGAAAATCGTAAAGTCACTGATGAAATTGATGCTGTAGGAAATACAACTAAGGCTGTTACTAAGGGATTCGCTATTGCTAGTGCTGCATTAGCTGCACTAGCTATGATACAAGCTTTCCAATTTGAAGCTGCACATGTATTTGAAGGTGTTTTAGAATTAAATTATAGTTTAACAAACCCTGCAATTATTGTTGGATTATTAATTGGTGGATTGATTCCATTTATTATTACTGGCCAATTAATCAATGGAGTTTCTAGAGCTGCAGGTAAGATGGTAGATGAAGTTAGAAGACAATTTAAGGCTGATTCTGGAATTCTTGCAGGAACTTCTAAACCTGATTATGCTAAATGTGTGGATATTGCAACTGTAGCTTCTATCAGAGAACTATGGAAACCAGCAATTGTTGCAATCATTTCTCCAATTATCTTGGGTATTTTATTGGGACCTACTGCAGTAGCTGGATTATTAATGGGTGCAGTTGTCACTGGAATTCTATTAGCATATCACTTAGCTAACACTGGTGGTGCATGGGATAATGCAAAGAAGTTAGTTGAAATGAATGGTGAGAAAGGTTCTGAAGTTCACAAAGTTGCAGTTGTAGGTGATATTATTGGAGATCCTTACAAAGATACTGCTGGACCTGCCCTTAACACTGTGATTAAATTACTTAATACTATTGCAATTGTATTTGTATCTGCATTTGTTGCAATTCTTTCAATTTAATTATTTTATTCAATTACCAAAGTCATATCTAATTCATCAATTTGAGCTTGAATTGCTTTTTCTAAAGTTTGATCATGTTTGTTACAAAATTTAAAATAATTATCTGTGGTCTGAAAACAACCACAAATCCACTTTGTTTTTTTATCTCCATATATTGTACCTTTTGAATATTTTTGTTTACTCATGAAATGAATACTGTTGTAAGTAGTAAAAAAATTTTATTTTAAAAAATAAAAAAAATGTTTAAGGACAGCCTTCCATTTTTTGAATGAAATAACCTTTTTCCTTAATTGCCTGTTCTACAGGCTCTGGACAAGATTGTGAGTGACAGAAAGTACATTCGTTTTGTGTCATTTCTGCTTCTCCCTCTCCTATTTCTTTTAACCATTCCTTACCAAATTCAATTGCTTTAGGATGATCTTTTTCACCAGTAATTACATCAAAGTGCATGGTGTGTCCGTCTGCTGCTTTGACATAAGTGTCGTATACGTGAATTTCCATATTTTTTGTTAAAATAAGGGATATTTAATCCCAAAGCTGATTCCATATTCTTACATTTGATCAAGTCTATTTTTCTTTAATTGGGATTTCTTTGGTTTCTGAATCCAGAATAAATGCTCTGAAGTTTTTATTTATTCCTGAGTAAATTATCCAGACTACTGGATTACTTTGCATGAATTTTTTATCTGTATTTGAAGGAAATGCATCTGAATTGGGGTGGGAATGAAATATTCCTATGACTTCCATTTTTTTATTTTCAGCCATTTTGTACCCTTCTATCAATTGTTCATTTGATATTGTAAAATTTATTGGTGATTCTTCAATATTTTCAGTTAAAAAAATATCCAGAACTTGATTATTTTTTCCAAATAATAATGCACATGATTCATTGGGTTTTTGATTTTCTGAATACTGTGAAAGAGTTTTTTTGTATGATTGTTGTAAAATAATTTCCTGCAAATCTATTCTACATTAATAGTTCCAAGCATCCATGGATGTAAAATACAATAATAATCATAATTACCTGCATCTGTAAATGTAAATTGGTATGTATCATTGATGTTCAATATTTGTGAATCAAATACTCCATCAGCTCCATTCGTTGGACTACCTGATGTTGCTGTATGCATTGCAGGATCTTCGTTAATCCATTCTATTGTAGTTCCAGTTGTAATGTTGATTGTTTCTGGATCATAGAATATTTTACCTTCTTCTGGAATTGCTGCACCTTCAGGAATTATAATTTTGGTTGCTTCTTTTGGTGCTTCTACAACTAATGTTGCAATCATCCATGGGTGAACTATGCACAAGTATTCGTATTCTCCAATTTCTAAATTAGTTGTATCTAAAGTAAATGTCTCTCCTGCACTGATTAAACTTGAATCAAATGTTTCACCATAATCAATTGAACTGGTAACTGTATGTGGTGCAATGTCTGCATTAATCCATTCTACTGTATGTCCTTGTGTAACTACTGCTCTGTCTGGATCATAATCTGGATTTCCCTCTTGTGCTGAATCCTTGAGGATTTCAATTGCAAAAATTGGTCCTGTCACTTCTCCTTCCATTGCATCTTCATTTATCATTTCTTCTGCTATCTCTGCGTCTTGTTCACTCATTGTTCCTGCTGTAATCCAAATAACCATAGCACTGGCAACTGCTAATCCTAAAACTAAACCAATTGGTTTTAGACTTCCTGGTTTTTTCATTGCAATGTATCCTATTGCTAATGCTGGAAGTGCAACTGCTAGTAAAATTAGTACTACTGTAAGTGTAAAGTCTGATGTATTCATTGTACCTAATGCATAGATTCCAAATCCTAGTGAAATTGCAACAATTACCAAAGTTGTAATTTTGGCTCTATTGCTTGTAGAAATACCTCCATCTAGAATTCCTGCCGCTGTAAAAATTAGTCCTACAAACATTGTTAATCCTGTTAATGCATGCATACCATCGATGAATGTATGTGCAATTCCTGCATATGACAATATGAGGCCTGCTAATCCTACGCCTGTAAGGCCCATGCCTGGCATTAATAGGTCCCAATTACTCATTAAAATAAGCTGGTAGGGGTGAGATACTTATTCCTTTTGAAATATAATGGATCTACAACAAGGAATAAAACCACTTTGTAACTGGATAGAGTAAATTGGGAATTAATGAAATCATCGAAATATCTAAACCACGAATTGTTGTTCTTTTAGTAATTACTGCAGTTACATCCATGTATGCTGCAAGTAAATTAGTTCCTGGATCTCCTCCGCTAGAATACCTAGATTATTTACATATCATTATAGCTGGAGCTTTGGCATCTGCTGGATCTAGTGCATTAAATCATTATTATGATAAAGACATTGATCCTAAAATGAGTAGAACTAGTTCTAGACCTATTCCTTCTGGAAGAATGGCTGCATCGAATGTTTTGTTATATGGATTAGCTGTAAGTTGTATTTCTGTAATTTATGGATTCTTTGCACTTAATGCTATTTCTGCATTTTTCATTGCAGTGGGAATATTTTCTTATGTGATAATTTACACTGTTTGGCTCAAACGTAGAAATACTTCTAACATTGTAATTGGTGGAATTGCTGGTAGTGCTGCAGCTTGGGCTGGATGGGCTGCTGCAACTGGCAGTATGGACTTGTTAGGATTTTTAGTTGGCTTTTTAGTATTTGTGTGGACTCCTTCTCACTTTTGGTGCCTTGCAATGAAAATTAAGGATGAATATGCACAAGCTGAAGTTCCTATGTTACCTGTTGTTATTGGAATGCAAAAAACATCTAAATTTATTTTGGGAAATACTTTGATTTTAATTCCTTATTCTTTAATTCTAGTATTAATTCCTGATGGATTGGGAATTGTTTATGCAATTATTGCATCTGTATCTGGTGGATTGATGCTTGTATATCATTACAAATTAACAAAAACACCTACATCTGAATTTGCTTGGAAAGCATACAAAGTAACTGCTCCTTATTTGACAATAATTTTTGTTGCAGTCGCATTAGATGCAGCTTTTCATTTTCCTTTAATTTAATTTTTTTACTTACTTATCTAATCCAGGAAAACTTGCTTCATAATCTTTTTCCATTACTTCTTTATTCTGTTTTTCAATTGGATCCTCTTCTTTTTCAACTATTATTACTTCAATTCTACGTTCATCTTTTGTAAACCAAGCTACTTTGATTAGTCCTAAAATTTCTAAATCTAAAAGTAATTTGTTAAATTTATCTTCTGGTAAATTTAGTCCATCTTTTGTTAAACTCTTGTATAGTTCAACATCTGTTAGTGAGTTTGCTTCTTTAATTTTTTCAAATATTGTGTTTCTTAATGGGATTGTCATGATTAACCGTAAAATGCTTTCTCTCCTGACTTGGGTACTACATTAGATATACTTTCTCTTATGGTGTTATACCACTGATCTATTTCTTTGGTGATTGATGGTTTTACTTGTTTCAAACTAACTGCAAAGTCATGACTGGTAATTTTTGATGAATTATTTCTCATTGCATGAACTGCTGCTTCTCTACATAATGCAGCTAAATCTGCTCCTGTATGACCTTGTGTTGCAATTGCAATTTCTTGCAATTTTACGTCGTTTGTTAATGGCATTTTTTTTGTTAGTGTTTTAATGATCTCTAACCTTCCTTTTTCATCTGGATGTGACACATAAAGAACAAGATCTAATCTACCTGTTCGTAATAATGAATTGTCTATGATGTCTGGTCTATTTGTAATTCCTATCACTACAACTCGTGATGATATGCCCTCTTCTATTTCTGTTAGCAATTGACTTAGAATTGTTTCTCCTGCACCGCCTTCAGTTGTTTTTAATTTTGCAAGTGAATCTAATTCATCAAAAATTACTATACATGGTGATGATGCTTTTGCTTTTCTAAATATGTCCCTCACTGCTTTTTCTGATTCTCCTACCCATTTTGAAAGAATTTCTGGACCTCTAACTAATATCATATTTGCACCCGTTTCTGTAGCTACTGCTCTTGCAAGTAATGTTTTTCCACATCCTGGTGGACCATAAAGTAAAACACCTTTTGGAGGCTTGATGCCCATTTTTGTAAATTTGTTTGGTTCTTTTATTGCGGTGATTATGTTGTCTGTTAAACTTTTTTTAATATCCTCTAATCCTCCTACATCACTCCACCACACTTTTGGTCTTTCTATGTAAAATTCTCTCATTGCTGTGGGAACTACTTCATGCATTGCATCGTAGAAATCAATTAATTTAATTTGCATTGATTGTAGTACTTCTGAAGAAATTTTTTCTGTTTCAAGATCAATTTCTGGTAGGTATCTTCGAATTGATTTCATAGCAGCTTCTCTGCAAAGTGATTTGATATCTGCACCTGTATATCCGTGTAATTCTGTAGATAATCCTTTAAGATCTATGTCTTCGTTAATTGGCATTCCTCTAGTATGGATTTGTAAAATTTCATACCTTCCATCTTCATTTGGAACTGTAATTTCGAATTCTCTATCAAATCTTCCTGGTCTTCTAAGTGCTGGATCTACGCTGTCTGGTCTATTTGTTGCACCTAACACGATTACATTTCCCCTGTCTGTTAACCCATCCATTAATGCCAATAATTGTGCCACAACTCTTTTTTCAACATCTCCGTACACTTCTTCTCTTTTTGGTGCAATTGCATCAATTTCATCAATGAAAATTATGCTTGGAGAATTATCTTTTGCTTCTTTGAAAATATCTCTTAATTTTGCTTCTGTTTCTCCGTAATACTTGTTCATAATTTCTGGACCATTAATTGGGTACATGTTAGCTTCAGATTCACTTGCCATAACTTTTGCAAGTAATGTTTTTCCACATCCTGGTGGACCATAAAGTAAAATTCCACTATGTGGCTCAACTCCTAATCTTGCAAACAATTCTGGATGTCGTAATGGTAACTCTACAATTTCTCTCATTGCTTTAGTTTTTTCTTTTAAACCTCCGACTTCTTCGTATGTAACTCTAACCTTTCTATCGATTGAAGTTTCAGATGATATGTTCACTTCAGTTGTTTTGTCTATTTTGATTACTCCTTTTGGAGTTGTTTTTGAAATTTTGAAATCCATGGAATTTCCTAATATCATTACCGATATTTCATCACCATGTGTAATTGGCAACCCTTTGAGTCTATTTTTTACAAAATCTGTGAATTCCTTATCTATTGTTACTATGTCATTAACTGGTGTTAGTGTAATTGATTTTGCAATTTTTGATGTTACTTTTCTTATTTTGACAATATCATTTAGAGTTCCACCTACATTTTTTCTTGTTTGTCCATCGATTCTAATAATGTCTGGAAACTTTTCATCTTCATCTACTGGCCAAATAATTGCACATGTTGTTCTTGAGCCCATTATTTCTACAATATCTCCTGGTTCTGCTTTAAGAAAATCCATTGCTTCAGGACCTACTCTGGCACGTTTTTTACCTACGTCTCTTTGTTTTGCTTCACCAATTCTCATTTGCAAAGGCTCTTCTTTGCGGACCAAAAAATCACTTAATTCCTGCTATGTTAATTACGACTCATGCTAAGTACTTCAAATTCACTAACGCCTTCTACTGCTCTAACAGTATCTTCTAGTGAATCCATCTGTCCTTCTTTATCTTCTAATACAAATTCTGCTTTTAGGCATTCTAATCCAAAAGCTAATGGTTCTTTTGCATGTCGCTTTAAACTAATTCCATCTTTTAATGATGTTTTTACGTTTTCTGCTAATTTGTCTAAATCTACTTCCATTCCTGTTGGAAGGATTTTTGCTATCAAAACAATATCTGTCATTTTGTTTAAGGTCCTTGGAAATTACATGAAGAACAAGTATAATTTCTTGCGGCTTCTCTGCAACTTTCACATCTCCAAATAAGGTCTACTCCACAATTAGGACAATTGAATTTTACACATTTATCATTAGGCATAATTGGTCTATGACAACAACTGCATGTTGGTAATGATATAGTAGATGACATGCTCAAATTTTCTGTAAACATCATTTATACTTTCCTTAAAACTTCTATCTCTTTTTAACCCAATATTTTTTTGAACTCTCCACTGATTAGTGTCTGAGCTGTTTTCAGAGATCCTTTGATCCCTAGTAATTTAATGATTGAACTTGTATGAAAATCAAAATCATCCTTTTCTGAAATTTCATTAGTTATTTCTGGTGTGATTGATTCAAATAATTTGTTGATTGTTTGATTGTCTAATCTTTCTAATATTTTTCTTGCAAGTAATTGTTTATCAAATTCCTTTCCAAATCTTTCTGTCCATCTCTTTTGATATTCTTGTAGATGTGAAATTTCATTTGTTTTCAAAAATTTAGAAATTGCTTGCCCTGCAAAAACCCCTCCCATACCACTAGTGAATATCCCTCCTGCTGTTGTTGGTTTTGCTTGCCCTGCAGCATCTCCTACAATCACTGTTTTCCCATCCACGAATTTCTCAATTGGACCTTTAATCCAAATCGGTGCAAATATTTTTCTAATTGTTGAATATTTTCCTTTTTCTTTAAGAATTTCATTTAATGTATCTGACACGTTAATCCCTTTTCCTGCTACACCTACTTTCCCTTTTCCTTCGTTGGATGGAATTACCCATGCAAAAAATCCTGGATATTTTTCTTGATCAAAAATTACTTCTACTTTTCCTTTTTTAATCCAATTTGCATAAATCTCATATTGTGCTGATGATAATATCCCTGTTCTGTCTTTATGTATTAGTGATGATACTCCTCTTGCATCAACAAAAATTTTACAATCTATATTTTCTTCATTAGTTCTTATTCCTGTATTTGTTACTTCTTGAAAACTTGTTCTAACTTTAATTTCTGTTCCATTTTTTTGAGCTTGAAATGCAATTTGTTTATCTAGCTCTCTTCTACTAATTTCAACTACTTTTTGTTTTTTCGAATTTATTGTAAAACTTTTTCCATCTGGTGATTTTATTTCTGCAGATTCCATCATATGATCAAATGTTTTTCTAAACGGGATTACTCCTAATTCTTCTAAACCTGCAATACTTACCAGTCCACCACAATGTTCTGGTGTTCCAATTTCATAGTCTTCTTCAATTACTAAGACTGAAAATCCTTTTGAAGAAATTTCTCTGGCAGATAATAGCCCTGCAACACTTCCTCCTGCAACAACTACGTCATAGTACACAGATTTTGGTTCTTTGTCAATTATTTAATTCCAAAGTTTTTCATTGTGCCTGTTCTTCATAATGTCATGGGTGACATAAAGCAGGTAATTGTAGTTAGGACTGATCTTGATATGGGTAAAGGTAAGATAGCTGCACAAGTGGGACATGCTTGTGTTTTAGGTGCTGAACATGTTAGAAAATCTCATCCTGAATGGTGGTCTGAATGGTGGGGTGGCCAAGAAAAAGTGGTTGTAAAAGTTTCAGGCATTAAGCCATTGCAAGAAGTGAAAAGACATGCTATTGATTTGAATCTTCCTTGGTCTGAAGTTTCTGATGCTGGACACACTCAATTGGCCCCTGGTACAACTACGTGTATTTCTATTGGACCTGCACCTGAAAATTTAATTGATAAAATTACTGGTGATTTGAAATTATTGTGATTTACTGGGAATAAGATATTAACAGTATGATCCGAAAAACTTTGTGAAAAAACAGACTAAGGGAATTTTGGCATTTGCTTTTCTCGGTGGACTCATGTTGACTTCTGGAGTTCTAATTGCGATTCCTGGATTTGATGAAGACGTGGATTATGCTGCAATGAATGATCCTGAAGTTACAATTACTGGAACTCCTGCTGATAATTTCCCTGATAATCAAAGAACCACTTTTTGTAGTTCTGGTGGTGATGCCAAGTCAACAAAATATGTTACTGAATATTTGATTCCAACTGAATGTACTAATCCGTTAGCTATTACATCTGATTATGATGGTAATGCTTGGTTTGCTGAAACTAATACTGGAAATTTGGCAAAATTTGATCCTATTACTGAAACTTTTACTGAATATGATAATCCCACATGGCCTAATGGTGGTCGTTCAATGATGTGGGGAATTGATTATGCTCCTGACGGTTCAGTTTGGTTTACTGATGAAACCTATGACTCTATTTGGAAATTTTCAACTATTGATGAAACATATGAACGATTATCTTATCCTACTTCCGGCGGTGATTCTTTGCCTCAGAGATTAACTATTGAAGGTTCTCAAATTATTATTAATGATTTTACAGGAAACAAATTAACTATTTTAGATGTTAATCCTACTGAAGATGATGTAAACTATCTTAGTATTCCATCTGCCATTGATGATTCTGTAACTGCTGACTTTGCGTTAGATGCAAATGACGACATTTGGTATACTAATTGGTTATTTCAACAAGGTGGATTTTTAGTTAAATTTAACCAAAATGATTATCGTAATGATGTATATGACTCTGGTGAACAATTTTTACCTTTAATTGATTACATTAGTGCATATGCGTTACCTGTACAGTTACTAACTCCTAATGGAATAACCTTCTCTGATGATGGTTTACTTTGGATAGCTGATACCACTTCTTCATCCTTCTTTAGTTTTGAACCTTCTACTGAAAAATTTATTCAATATGTTACGGCTGAACCTATGTTTGAGACATATGGTAACCAAACAGGTATCATCAAATCTCCTATATCTCGACCTTATTGGATTGAAAATGATAATCAGGGAGGACTTGTATTTAATGAACAAACTGCAAATAATATTTCTGTAATGAATCCAAAAACACAATCTCTTGTAGAATACCATATACCCTCAAAGAATCCTAATTGGGGTGATTGTGATTCGGGTACTGAAGTTTTAGATAACTGTGGAATTGCACAAGTTTTTGATTTTACAGTATCTGGAGATAAAATTTGGTTTACTGAGTGGGTTGAAAATAAAATTGGTGTTGTAGATACTTCTGTATCTTTGCCTCTTGAAATTCAATTTGAATATGATGTTTTGAATATTACTTCTGATGATTCTGCAACATTCCATTTCATAATCAATTCTGAATTTGAAAATGATATTCTATCTCTTTCATCTGTAATATCTACAACTCATGATTTTTTAAAAGTTGAACTAATTCATGACTCTGTTGAAACTTTTGAATTAAATTCTGATAATCCTGTTGCAATACATGTTAAGATTTCAGCTTCAGATGATGCGTTACCTGGAACATACAAAATTTTACTTGGTGCAGAATCTTCTGATATCACAATTGGCAAATTCCTTACAGTGATAATAGAGTGATATCTGATATTGATTCACAAATAGGAATCTCTGTTTACACTTCAAAATTCCCTGGTATTGGTGGTAAAATTAGAATTAATCCTGAGAACTTTGAAGTTTCTGAATTAATTTCTAAACGTGCCACAAATTCTATAACTGATGAAAGTGGTTATGCTGTTTACAAACTAAAAAAGAAAAAAATTGATACTAATCATGCCTTATCTGGAGTTTTTCGAAAAACTGGTGTCCGTTTAAAGTCTCTAGGACTAAAAGACGCTTCTGCTGTAACTGAACAATATGTTGGTTCACCTCACAAGGGTAAGCCAATTGAAGATTTTTCCACTGAAAAATACTCTCTTACAAAAATTGGATTTACCAAAAAACCACTGTCTAAAAAAGATATGATTGGTAATAATTTTAAAATTCAAATTTCTGATTGCTCTGATGGTTTATCCTCTTTTAATGAACATAATCATGTTTTGAATTTCTATGGATATCAGAGATTTGGTTCAAAAAGACCTGTTACTCATTTAATTGGAAAAGCAATTCTACACAGAGATTTTGATATGGCTGTTGACTTGATTTTATCTTTCACTTCCTCATATGACTCTGCCGAAAATTCTGAAATTCGCGAAAAACTTTCTGATAAAACAAATTATAAAAAATATTATGACCAAGTTCCATCTCAAATGGATATTGAAAAAATTGTTTTAAAAGAAATGATTGATCACGATGATTCCATTCGTGCTATACGTGCAATTCCGTTGTCTTTGAGACGATTTTATATCCAAGCATATCAATCATTTATTTTTAATCAATCTCTTAGTTCTGCATTTTTAGACGGTGAGAATTTATTTGAAGCTAAATCTGGTGATGTCTGTTATGATTCTAAAAGTATAATTGGAAAATTTAAAGATGGAATTGAACAATATTTGTCATTACCTTTTGTTGGTTATTCGTATTATAAAAAAACAAGATTTGATCATCAAATTTCTAAAATTTTAATTCAAGAAGAAATTACTCCAAAAGATTTTTTCATTAAAGAAATGCAAGAAGTCAGCAGCGAAGGTGGATTTAGGCAAGCTTCGATTCACTGCTCTGATTATTTTTCTAATAAAAATAATGTTGAATTTTCATTATCTCGTGGGTCTTTTGCAACAATTTTGTTGAGGGAGGTTATGAAACCTGATGATCCTATTGCCGCAGGATTTTGATACTGTTATTTTTTTAAAATTCTCAATACACTGCCAATTCCAATAATTATGATTCCTCCAATCATTATCTGAATTCCATATGTGATCCAATCTGGATTGGCATACATGAAAGATGATTTTGGACCTACTATTGATTGTCCTTGAAGATCAAAAATTAAGCCGAAAATGAATGAAATTATCCCAATTCCAATAATTGGATATCCTTTACTCATGACTATTTTATTTAATTTCCATTAAAAAGGGTAAACAGAATTGATACTTTGAACAAATCATTTTTGGATTCTGTCTTTAATCATTTTCTCATGACTAGATAAAATGTACGACTGGAATGGTCAATCTGAATCTACTGGGCACAAATACCTTGGTTTGATTTTATTTGCTTCATCTGCTTTGTTAGCTCTACTACTATTCCTTATTTTTCATCCTCAAATTGATGCTATCAATCGAGAATCCCCAATTTTAATTAATTTGATGTTTTTACCTGCAATGGCTGTTGGATTTCTATATGGCATAAAAATTACAAAACGAGCTGTTAATCCAACAGAAATTCGTAGTCCAATTAAAAGATCAATTGTAAAAATATTCTTATTCTTTTTTGTAATGGGTGGTATGTTTAGTTCTGTAAACTTTGCAATAAATGGTGGAAGTGTGATGCCTGATGTATCTATTTTTGAAGATGGATTGTTGACCTGGGTACATACATTTATCATGGCTAATGGTGGTGCCACATTTCTTATTATTTCCAGTATTATGTTAATGGCTGCTGCAACAAAACGAATTGTAGGTTTGGATTCTGGATTTTTAAATAGATTTGTTTCATCTGCTAGTACATTTGTTTTTGTTACTGTTCTTGCTTTAAGTTTTACAAAATCTGATCCTACTTCTTCTGGTATTTTCTTATATACTTTTTACCAAGCTGGTATTGTTGGTGGTGCATTTTTTGCAATGAATAGATTAACTAAAGATAAGAATATGGTATCTGATTTTGCAAATGGTTATTAGTTTTTATTTTATATACACTCTTAATTTCTAGTATGTTCATGTATAATTATGGGATTAATGAATAAAATTAAAAAAAGTCTTGAATTAAAACAAAATACTCCTAGCTCAAAATCACTTAAACTCACTCAGAAAAAAATACTAAAGTTAAAAAAACAATTTGAATTAAATACTAATGATCCTAAAATTTTAATTGAATTATACAGCTGTTATGTCGAAATTTCTGACTTGGATAAGAAAATAGAATGTTTGAAAAAATTATCTGATATTTCTCCTAATGATTTTTACCCTTTACAACAACTTGCTGATATTTACCTAAATGAATTAGATAATGCAGAGAAGGCTCAAATTTATCAAAATAAAGCAAATTCTATTAAAAATGATTTTTAGATTAATTTTCTAAATCTACATAAATTCCTGAGATTTCATTGTTAATTCTATCCCAGTATATCTCACATCCATCTGTTTTGAAATCATTTGCTTTACATTCATTGAAATGTGCTGTGTTATCTCTTGACATGTTATCTGCATATAGGACATCTTCGCCAATTAGTAACCCTATTACTAAAACTGCTACTAAACTTGCTGAAACTAGAATCATGGAATATCCGACTTGCCTCATATTTTGGGATTTCTTCATTTATGTGGAATCAATAAGGCTTGAATTTAATCTTTTCAAGTCTAGATTTGTTTTTTAGATCTTGCCACTAGACCTTATTTTCCGATAAAAAGAAAAGAAAGTACTTTGAAATACATTTGATGAGCATTCAAATTCTTCAATATGAGTTTCTTGGACCTATTCCAATGTCTGAATGGGGTCCTCCTATGGAAAAATTAGTTTATTTGATTTTATCCAGAAACAAGGATAAATTTGATATTCTTTATGCTGGTGATTGTCAAAAAACTGATGATAAGTCCTTTTTTACATCTCATGATCAATTCCAATGTTGGCTTAAGCAATCTGGATCTGAACAATCTTTGTATCTTGCAATATTGCCTATGTTTGAATCCAGTGATGAAAAAAGACGTAATGTAATTCAAAAAATTATTTCTCAATACAAACCGCATTGTAATTCTGATGATAT
This sequence comes from uncultured Nitrosopumilaceae archaeon, assembly GCA_937897875.1. GTDB lineage: Archaea > Thermoproteota > Nitrososphaeria > Nitrososphaerales > Nitrosopumilaceae > Nitrosopumilus. The sequence goes on along the minus strand of CALCPD010000069.1, from coordinate 12,773 downwards.
CCCTGAGTCTAAACCTGATTATGTTGTAAGGGCTTCAGAGGAATCAGATAAGGATTCAGAGGAATCTGACAAAGATGAATGATGAATCAGACAAAGATCCAGATAAGATTGCTTGTGCGTGTTGTGGCCACGAAATGAAATTAGAAAAGGAACTTCAAAAATCTAATCTATACCGTTGTAGCAGTTGTGGGATTAGTGATACTAGACTTAATTCTTAACTTTGTTTTGTACATCGAATAATTGTAAAGTTAGTAAATCTAATGCCTTTTTCATATGTTGAAATTCATTAATTGAATGCATTTGCCCTTCTACTAATGCTCTCATAATTTTAACTGAATTTTTTTGATATTCGTCTGCTGCAACAATTTCCATTGCATTTAATTTTGATAATAGATTATCTAAATCTTTGATCATTTCATCTGATGGTTTATGTTTATCCACGTATATCTTGATTCTTTTTCGTATATGAATTATTATGATCACATTACGGTTAATACAAAATACATAAAGCTGGTGTGATGAACTACTAGTATGGGATTCAAAAAAGGTATTGAGAAATGTGTAGAATGTGAGAAAAAAATGTCTGAAGATCCAAATGAAACAGGTATGTGCAGTAAATGTGGTTCTGGTGCAAGAGTTGACTCAGAAATACAAAAGGAATTAAATGATTTAGGAATAATTTAATAGATTTACAATAAATCCTCATCAATTTCTTGAATTGGATTCATAAATTGTAGACATGTGCACGTTGGAATTTTACATTTTCCTAATTTTATCATTAATTTACTTTCTTTATCTGGAATATGAGCTTCATCTGTGTGGTGACATCTATTACAATTCATTTTCTTTCTTATGTTACCTCTAATCCTGTGGAACTAATACTGCTCGTGCATCTATTTTTGAATCTTTTAATTTTTGTAATGCCTCATTTGCTTTATCTAGAGGAAATGTTTCATAAATTACTTCAATTTTGTTTTCATCACATATCTTGATTACTTGTTCCATATCCTTTGTTGAACCTATCAATGTACCTCGAATTGTTTTTTCTTCAAATGCACTAAATTCTGGATTTTTGCCTACAGTTGCTATTACAATTATTCCTCCCTTCTTTACTGCTTTAATTGCAGTATCTGTTACAATGTCTGCTGGAGCAAATACAATTGCTGCATCTAACAATCCTTGTTTCTCTTTTAACTTGTTTAGAAATTCTTCCTGTTCTTTAGAAAATATCATTGTGTCCATGGCACCTAATCTTTTTGCAACATCCAGATGATTCTGTGTTCTGGAGAATGCAATAACATCACATTTTTCTATTTTGGCAAATTGTACTGCCATATGACCTACTCCACCAATTCCAAATATTCCAATTTTTTTATTTATTTTTGGTTCTGCAGCTTTAACTGCTTTGTATGCGGTAATTCCTGCACAAAATAATGGTGCTGCGTATTCTGATTTCATGCTACTTGGAACTTTTGTGGCAAAATCTTCTGTAACTGTGATGTATTCTGAGTATCCCCCTTTCAATGTCTCTCCAGTAATTTTTGATGATTCACAAAGATACTCTTTTCCTTCATCACAATATTGACATTTTTTACATGCTTCCAATAATGGAGTAATTCCTGCTCTATCTCCGATTTTAAATTTAGTAACTTTTTTTCCTATTTCAACTATTTCTCCAACTACCTCGTGTCCTGGAACAATTGGCAATGATGCTGGAATTCCTATATGTTTCCAGTCCCCTTCAATTCCATGAAGTTGTGAATGACATACGCCACAAGCTTCTATTTTTAGTAAAATTTCATTTTCTCTTTCAATTTGATGTTTATCTATGATAGTTGATTTCAATGGATTTGTTTCAATTTTAGCACATTCTGAAAGTACCATTGCACGCATTTTTCCCATGAATCAAAAATTTTTTCATTAAATTTTAACATACTGTTTTGATTTTACTTCTAAATTATGTAGTCAAGATAAGACTTATTTTTAAAATAATATGTACCATGATATGGCTGATATTAGCTCCGAAGACCGTGAACGAATTAAATTATTAACTTTAATTTCTTCCTCTAAACATGAATTTGATAAATTATCTTTAGAACAATTAGCACGACTACAAGAATTACTTGAAAAAAAAGATTACAGTCATGACAAAAAAGCTGATAAATCAAAATCAAAATTTCTTAAAAGAATTAATGTTAGAATTTATGAATTGACTGAAGGTAAGGGAATTTGGTAATTATTTTTATCTCTAGGTACAAATATTCTAAAATCTATGATTAGTTATGGCTGAAAATAATCTTATTCATGAAACTAGTCCTTATTTACTTCAACATGCAGAAAATCCTGTTAATTGGTATGGGTGGAATGACGAGGCATTACAAAAAGCTAAGGATGAGAATAAACCCATTTTTCTAAGTGTTGGCTATAGTGCATGTCATTGGTGTCATGTGATGGCACATGAATCATTTGAAAATAATGATGTTGCTGATTTTATGAACGAACATTTTGTAAACATAAAAGTTGACAGAGAAGAGCGTCCTGACATAGATGATATTTATCAAAAGGCTTGTCAAATTACAACGGGTCAGGGTGGTTGGCCTTTAAGCGTTTTTCTTACTCCTGATCAAAAACCTTTCTACGTTGGAACTTATTTTCCTGTATTGGATTCCTATGGCCGACCTGGGTTTGGGAGTATCTGTAGACAATTGGCACAAGCATGGAAAGAAAAACCAAAAGATATTGAAAAATCTGCAGAAAGTTTTATTCATGCATTGCATAAAACCGAAAAAATTACTGTTCCTACAAAATTAGAGCGAACTTTGCTTGATGAAGCTGCAATGAATTTATTTCAATTAGGGGATCCTACATATGGTGGATTTGGTTCAGCTCCCAAATTTCCAAACGCTGCAAATATTTCATTTTTATTTAGATATTCTCAAATGGCTAATTTGCCAAAATTTAATGAGTTTGCATTAAAAACTCTAAACAAAATGGCAAAGGGCGGAATTTTTGATCAAATTGGAGGTGGATTTCATAGGTATTCTACTGATACAAAATGGTTGGTTCCTCATTTTGAAAAAATGCTTTATGATAATGCTCTCATGTCTGTAAATTATTGTGAAGCTTATCAAATTACTAACGACCAATTTTATCTTAATGTTTTACAAAAAACTCTTGATTTTGTTTTACGTGAAATGACTTCTTCTGAGGGTGGATTTTATTCTGCTTATGATGCAGATTCTGAAGGTGTAGAGGGAAAATTTTACGTTTGGACTAAAAAAGAAATTAAAGAAATACTTGGAAGTGATGCTGATTTATTCTGTCTTTATTTTGATGTAACTGATGGTGGCAATTGGGAGGGAAATAGTATTCTTTGTAATAATCTTAATGTTTCCACTGTTGCATTTAATTTTGGAATATCTGAAAAAGAAGTATATGAAATAATTAATTCATGTTCAAAAAAATTATTAGAAATAAGATCAAAAAGAATTTCCCCTGGATTAGATGATAAAGTTCTAGTCTCATGGAATTCATTGATGATAACTGCTTTTGCAAAAGGTTATCGAATTACAAATGATGTTAGGTATCTTGATGCTGCTAAAAATTGTATTGCATTTATAGAAAAGAGTCTTTTCGTTGACGGTAATCTCTTAAGAACTTACAAAAATGGCACTGCAAAAATTAATGGTTATTTAGAAGATTACTCTTATTTTGTTAATGCATTATTGGATGTATTTGAAATTGAACCTGATTCTAAATATCTTAAACTTGCATTAAAACTGGGTCATCATTTAATTGATCACTTTTGGGATTCACAAAATAGTAGTTTCTTTATGACTTCTGATAATCATGAGAAATTAATTATTCGTCCAAAAAGTAATTATGATTTATCTTTGCCTTCTGGAAATTCTGTTTCTTCTTTTGTAATGTTACGATTGTATCATTTATCTCAGGAACAATCTTTTCTTGATATTTCAATTAAAATCATGGAATCTCAGGCACAAATTGCTGCTGAAAATCCATTTGGATTTGGATATTTGTTGAATACTCTTTCTTTGTATTTAGAAAAACCTATTGAAATTACTGTTATCAATTCTGAAAATTCTGAACTTTGTAAATCCCTACTTAGAAATTATTTGCCTAATTCATTTATAGTTACAATTCAAAATTCTGATCAATTAAACAGTCTATCTGAATACCCTTTCTTTAGTGGAAAATCTTTTGAAGAAAAAACTTCTGTTTTTATTTGTAAAAATTTTTCTTGCTCGTTACCATTACATACTTTAGATGAAGTAAATTCAAAACTTTAGATTTTTTTTAAATTCACGTCTATTGTACTTCCAACTTGTGGTCTACCCATACCATCATATCTTGATTTTGGCATAGATATTGTAATTTGTGTTTGTTGATATGATTTAATATTTACAGTTGGTTGTGCTTGTAAAATAGCTTCTAGTAGTGGCATTACTTGTTCTTTGGTTTCTGAATCTAATTTTTTAGAAACATTTTCTATAATCATTTGTTTTTGTGAAATTGGTTCTGTAGACACATTTTCAATTAATGTTAGTTGAATTATTTGGCCATTATCTACTATTTGTGTAATTTTGAATTCATTTATTGCAGACACTGATTTTCTGTATTATCTTTATGATTTATCTTTAACGAATTGAGAAATATAATGCAATCACTGCCGTTGCCAGAGCTGATGAAACTCCTAAACCAAAAATAATTTTACTACCATCAATTTTCATATACTCGTTTTTTATTATTCAAATTAAACTGTACTGCTTTTTTAAATAACTTTATTTTGATTTCCCAATGAAATTTCTCTATATTTAGACTAGATCTGTGCCTAGTTTTAATTTCTATTTACTTCCAGTTGTTTCGGTGATTGATTTTTTAATTAATGGTGCCTTATTTTTAATTATTTGATTAAATTCATCTATGTCCTCTAGACTGGGGTTCTGTTGTTGATTTTGATATGCTTGTAGAAATCCTGAATATACACATCCAGTAATTATGCCAAACGCTGTATCTGGAATTGATTCTACTTCTGGAAGAAAATTTTCTGCAATTTGTTTATATGATTCTGATTCACTGACGTAATATTCAATTAGACTGTTGATAAATTCTTTATTTTCTTTTGATATTGTCATATTCTTACTTTGATTCCTAGCTTATTTAATTATCTTTTTTTAAATGTGAAAACTTATGTAAATGATAAATTTATTCTGAATATTGTTAGAACACCTTTCTCCAGAAATAAGAAAAATGTTGAGACAAATTAAAAAACAGACTTTAGCTCTACAATCAATACGACATCTTAATAAAATTCAAAAATTAATTTGGTTTGAAATGGCAACGCAAGTTACTGGATTTGATGTTAATCGTATATGTTGTAATAATAAACCCATTAATCTTACTGTGTATAATGTTGGAGATTCTAAATCTTCTGTTTTACTGTGTGCTAATCATGTGAAGCAAAAATATTTTTTAAAAGATATTTTTGAAGTTAAATTATTGGATGAAAAATTAGTAAACTCGCATACTTTGTAATGTCTATTTTTTGCGCCTATTTTCAATTGTAATGTAAAAATAGTCTATTATTGTTAATTATGTTATGGATCTTAATGAAATACTCACTAAGGAGAGAGATTCTTTAAGGGATGAAAATATAGAACTCAAAAAAAGAATTAATGATCTTGAAGTATCCTTACAAAAAGCATTAAATTTACTTGAAAGTGATAATTAAAAAATACTGTTTAATTTATCCATAGGGTGTTTTGAAAATTAATTTACTGAATAAACGTTTACTAATTAGTTGTCCTTGAATAATTTTCTTGGGATTGTGGAAATTAGAATTTGAAGATGGGTATTTTCGTATATTTGATTCTAAAAAATTAGTTGCTGGTTATTTTGATCCTAATTATGGTGATCTTTCGAAAGTAAAAAATCCTGAAGATGTAATTTTGTCTAAAATTAAAAATCATGACACTGTCTTGGGTGGCATGATAATGATCCCTCTTGTTAAATTCAAATTATTTGATACTGATTTGAATGCCTCTATCTCTGAAGTAAAGCAAAATGTTACTCGTGTATCTAGCCATTTACAAAAATGGGATGTTTTTCTTTCTGAAATAAATAACACTTCACATTTTATTGGAATTTCTCACACTGATCAGGATATGTTGACTATGACTTTTCCTGTAATGTTTTCAAAACCTACTATTCTTGAAAAATCTAATTTATTGGAAGAAATTTCTCCTGTTCTGAGTTTACTACAAAAATCTGAATTACTATAGTTTTCCTATTTTTTATTTATGGCATGTGTTGTATTTTCCATTCTTCTGCTTTATTGTTACAATTGAACCATTCGATTTCTATCTCATTGGAATCAAATTCCCCTGATTCATTTCTAAATTGATCATTACACTGCTCTTTCATTTTTTCTGACACTTGAACTACTTTTTGTGGTGACACTCCTTGTGGTTCCTCAAATTTCTCACCTCCGACATAATGTTTTATGCCTACCTTTGCAGTTTGAAATTCCACTAATCCTAAATTTTGATATTCATATGATTCTTGAATTAAAGTATCTGATCTAATTTTTGCTGCTTCATCTCCTGTTTTTATCCATTCGATAAATTGTAAATCACTTTCTAGTTGAGTTTCAGCTGAAATTTTTAATAATGTAACTGAACTTTGAAATAATTCTGGCGGTGTTAGTTTATCATATTCTGAAATTTCTTCTCTGAATTCAATTATGTGAATTTTATAAAATTTTAACAACTCTTCTTTTGAAATATCTCCTTCTACCCATTTTGTTTTTTCAGAATAGAATTTTCCTTGTATGTCTGAAACATTGTTCTCAATTTGACTTAATTCATTTCCAAATTGTAATCCTTTTTGTTTTGTTATATCTGTTGAATAATTATACACAATAATTGTTCCAATGATTACGATTGCAATACTAAGAATAATGATATTCTGAATTTTCTTCTTCTTCAAAGGTAATCTATGTAATTCCCATTTTCGTCTAATTTTAATTCTATATTAAATTCAGTACCGCTGATAAATGAATCGTTTCTAGTTGTTCTCACTCTTGCTACAACTAATTCGTAAGGCCATATTTCCACTACAATTGAACCTACTTTTGCTTTTGGTGTTTCTGTAATTTCCATATCTTCACGTTTTACTCCGTGTCTTTCTAACATGTGAATTGCGTGATCTAATAGTGGCTCTGGATTATTGTAATTTAGTACCCATACTGTTCCTTCATATTCAATTTTCTGCAATTGAAACAATCCTGATTTCCTCATATAACAATTATTCCCTTATCAATCCTAAATTAATCATTTAATTCTCTTTTATTGTTGATCTTGAAAATTTGTGTAAAATTATGCCCAAGAGAAGATCTTTTTAGTTTTATTCTCAATTCCAAAGAACATACCTAATGTTATTCTGTCTGAATTACCTTGAATTTTTTTTACTTCATGAAGATAATTTGGATTAATAATCACCAGATCCCCTGATTTGGATTCAATTGTATCCATTAGTATATTTTCTTTAATAATTGGATTATACCCGAATTCTATTTCTCTATACTTCTCTAATTTTTTTTCCCATCGTTTATTGTATATTGATAAATTTCCTCCTTTTTCTGTTTCTTGTAAATGTAAAATACATGATATCTGACTATTGATTTTTGATACTTGATACTCTACTCCTTCATATCTTACATTATCTTTGTGCAGTGGGATTGATTTGCCATTTTCGTGTCGTCTAATTGTGCATGATGCATAATTTCTTTGATTTTCTTTTGTTTCTGCAATTTTATAATTTGGAAAGCATTTTGATATTGTTGTTTTAATTTTATTAACTGGATTTTCTACATTCACAAAAATTTTTTTAAATACTTCATTTGCTTTTTCTGCATTATCAAAATATTTTTCTTTTTTTGTAGTATAATTCATTAAAAATGGACCAATATGATTAAATTTTTTTGAATCCTTTTCTATATTCATACTGGATATTTTTTTAATTATTTTTTTACAATCCTCTTTTTTTAAAAAATTCTTTATTATTATTGATGAATTTTCTCCATCAATTATTTTTTTAATGTCTTTATTCTCAATTTGATTTTTTGTAACAATTATGGATTTCCACAATTAGTATCCTGCAGCTCCTGAATGTGATACTTTTGCAATTAAATCTCCTTCTTGTGTTTTTGAATCGATTTCACATTTTAGAAATGCATTCACAATGAGGTTTTGAAGATTTTCCACTGTCCACTCTGTTTTGTTATCTGACAATCCTGGTAAATCTACTCCTGAAATAATGATTTTCACTGTATCTGGATATTTTTCAGAATTTCCATCTTTTCTATGTGTTACATTTAGTTGAAAACTTTCTGTTGAAATAATGCTTTGCCCGTTACCCCAAATTATGTCTGTCATTTTTTACTCTATCGTCTTCAAGTTCACTTTTGATATTTATGTAAAATTTTTTTTCTTGCTAGTGCTAATCTTCTTAATTTCTTATCTAAAATATCGTAATAATTTTAGGTGGATAATATGTTGCTAAATCATGACTGATGATGTTGAAAAAAACTTCTTTGACGTAATAGTTCAGTTAAAGGAAATTGATCCTGACGCTTACTATAAAGTTCTAAAAGAATTAGGATATGAAGATAATGAAAAAGAGACATAGTTTGCTGATTTATTGTAGAAAGATCTAAAAAGAACTATGTAAGAAATTATAGAATTGATAGAAAAAACTGAATCCTCGAAAGAAATTACTCCGAAAAAAGTACCTCGTTCATTAAATAATTTACTAAAAGTAGAAAAAGATTTGAAAAAAATGAATGTTGAATTAAAAAAAGTTGTAAAAAAAGTAAAAACCTTGGAAAAAGAGAATACTAAATTACAAAAGAAATTGGATAGGAAATAATTCTTAGCTATTTACCTGTGTCAATTACATTTAATGTCATGGTGCTGACTACTCTTGATAGTTTTCTAATGGTAGCTACAACTTTCTCAAATCCTTCTTGATTTTCTGTTTCAATTTCAGCAATTACGTCATATGCACCAAAAGTTAAGTATGCATTACTGATAATGGGCATTTGTTTTAATTCATCAACAATATATTCTTCAGCGCCTAAATCGCAATTTAATAAAATGAATCCTTTATGCATTACTTTACCTTAAATCAACTACTAACTTCTTGTCTTTAAATTTTTGTACTATTACCATCTACTGCGTCCGCCATAGCTATTTTTGCCATCGCCACTGTCTCTTCTTTTACTTCCTCTGTCATCTCTGGTGTTTCTGCCGTAACCTCCGCCACCGCCTCTGCCGTAACCTCCGCCACCGCCTCTGCCGTAACCTCCGCCACCGCCTCTACCTCCTCTGGAGTAGTTGGATCTTGATCCGCCACCACCGCCATATCTTCTTGATGATGATTGTCGTTTTAATGGATCTGGAATTGAAATTTCAATATTCATTTCTTGATTAAGATCTCTTAATGGTACTTTGATTTGACGTTTAATTATATTCCAATCTCCTACTGATGAATATGATACAAATGTAATTGCTCTACCTTCAGTTCCTGCTCTTGCTGTTCTACCTATTCTATGAAAATATGCCATTTCCTGATTTGGCACATCATAATTAACTACTAGTTCTACTCTTGGTACGTCTATTCCTCTTGATGCTACGTCTGTTGCAACTAGGATGTCTGCTTTACCGTTTCTGAATTTTGCCATTGATTGCTCTCTTCTACTTTGTGACATGTCTCCTTCTATTGCAACTGCATTGTATTTTTCTTGATGAAGATACTTTGCAACATCTCTGGTTCTGTATTTTGTTGAACAAAATACTATGCTTTGACCTTTTAACGGTTTAATGAAATCAAGTAAATATTTGAATTTGTCTCTATCTTTAATTACTAAAAATGATTGGTCTATTCCTTCTCCACTAAGATCATCTGCATCTAACAAGAATTGTTTTGGATTGTGTAAATAATCTTCTCCAAGTCTCAAAATTGCTGTTGGCATTGTTGCTGAAAACAATGACATCACTCTGTCTTCTGGTGATAAATCTAAAATAAATTGAATGTCATCTACAAATCCCATGTCTAACATTGTATCTGCTTCATCTAATACGATATGTGTTACATCTCCTAACTCTATTGATCCTCTTTTGAGATGATCAATGAGTCTACCTGGAGTTGCTACAATAATTTCAACTCCTCTATGTAGGGCATCTAATTGAATTCCCATTCCTTGTCCTCCATACACTGTAGCAATTTTAATTCCCGTATACTTGCCCATTTTTTTAATCTCTGTACTAATTTGCATGGCTAGTTCTCTTGTTGGTGCCATGATTAGTCCTTGAATTCCTTTTTTTGGTGTAATGTCGTTTAACATCGATAGTGCAAATGCTGCTGTTTTACCTGAACCTGTATGAGCTTGTCCTACAACATCTCTTCCTGATAATAAAACTGGAATTACTGCTTCTTGTATCTCAAATGCTTCTTCAAATCCTTGATCAGTAATTCCTCTTAGTACTTCATCTTTTAATCCTAGATCTTTAAATTTTGTCATTTTGTTTTCTTCTCTTAAGCAATGACGATAAAGCTCATTGCCTATTCGTCATTATTCCGATAACCCAGAAAATCGATTCAGGTCTAATAAACGCTTGTTATTCTAATTCTCTAACTGGGAGTTTATGACTTTTTTAAAACTCTCAAATGGTTGTGCACCTTTTAATTCCACAAAACCTATTTTTTCATTCCCAATAAAAAATCCTGGTGTCCCTGTAACCCCGTACGTTCTGCCTTCATTAAGATCTTTTTGGACCTCTTCGATGTATTTCACATTTTTAATACAAGAATCAAATTTTTCTTCATTTAATTGTAATTCTGATGCATATTGATTAAATGCTGTGATTGCATAAGATGTTTCTAAATTACTCCACTCTTTTTGTTTTTCAAACAACATGTGATACATTTGTTCAAATTCACCTTGTTCATTTGCACACTCTGCTGCAATTGATGCTGGTACTGCATTAGGATGTATGCTTTGTATCGGAAAATCCCTGAATACTAATTTCACTGTTCCTTTATTGATATATTCATCCATAATTGTTGGAAGTGTTTGCATGTGGAACTTTGCACAAAATGGACATTGAAAATCTGAAAATTCTATAATTGTAATTGGTGCATCTGGATTTCCAATAACTGGATTATTTCCTGAAGATATTTTTAATGGTAATGTTGGTTGATTTGTTGGTAATTGTTTTTCAAGAATTTTTAATTCTAATTTTGCTATTGCATTTTCTAATTCTTCTTGTGAAATTGTATCTGAATTAAAATTTGATACATATGAACCTGCAAAAAATGCTGCAACTCCTGTTATGATAATAATTGTTATTATCAGCACATTGATTGTTGATTTTTTTACAATTTTTTCATTTATTTTAGGTGCGTTTTCAAAATCCCCTTCAACCATAATGTGTGTTTTTTCGTTACTGTCTACTTAATCGTATTGAATTTTTTATAAATATTGTATTTTTAAAAATTAAAAGCCAATGACGGGATCTGAACCCATGACCTACTGATTACAAATCAGTTGCTCTACCAGGCTGAGCTACATTGGCACGAAATAAAATAAAATTTTTCAAGGTTTAAAGTGTTACCTGAGGCTAATTTTGTATTTTTTTACGATAATCTGTTTAGCTTTCAATTTATAACATTGGCTTTTTGATATTTGATATGAGATACATCGAACCAACTAGAGTCAAAGTTCTCATGATGATGTTTTTTGTTACTGGTATAATTGGTACGCTTATTGGATTATCTGCTATTACTCCTCCTAACATGAAAATTATGATTACTTTCATGGGATTGATCAATATTGGGTTGGGTGCATTTTTCACATTCATATTTTTAACTCAAATTAAAGCCGATCCTGATAAACGAAAGAAAAAGAAAAAACCAAAGTCTGAAAAATAGATTTTATTTTGTAAAATTAAAGTATAAATAATAATTCTCTAACTGGAATTCAGAAATGTTAGATTTAGTAGCTAAAGAATTGTTTCTTACAAAAGGTAAAGGTGTACACGAAGATAGATTGACTAGTTTTGAATATGCCTTAAGGGATGCAGGCATTGCAGGAACTAATCTAGTATTGATTTCTAGTATTTTTCCTCCTAAAGCTAAACTGATTAGTCGTAAGGAAGGTTTGAAAAAAATTAAAGCTGGACAAATTTTGTTTACAATATATTCTAAAAATCAAACTAAAGAACCTCATAGAGTTTGTGCTGCTTCTGTTGGAATTGCACAACCTAAAGATAACGAACGATATGGTTACTTGTCTGAATACGAATCTTTTGGTCAAAATGAAACTCAGGCCGGTGATTATGCTGAAGATATTGCTGCACAAATGTTGGCTTCTTCTTTGGGGATTCCTTTTGATGCTGATAAAGATTGGGATGAAAAACGACAACAGTGGCTAATTTCTGGTCAAATTTACAATACCCATCATGTAACTCAATCTACAAAGGGAGACAAAGATGGAAAATGGACTACTGTTTTTGCAGCTGCAGTTCTTTTAGTGTGATTATTTTTTATATCCTTTAAGATAAAATATTGCAGCTCCAATTGAAATTATTGTAATTATTCCTACCACTATTATTGATTCATCTAATTCCATTTCGTTAGTTTGCATATTTTTTTCACTTAATGAAAATTTTAATTCATTTTCATTTATTGAT
>CALCPD010000068.1 GCA_937897875.1 uncultured Nitrosopumilaceae archaeon | reverse complement strand
ATGAGTAAATTCCCATTTATCTTACCAAAAAATTTGGCATTATACTTGAGAATGGCCTCAATAATTGAAGGAATTTATAAAACACATGATGTTGATTTTAAATTTCTAAAAGTACTAAAAAATATTTTACAACAAGAAAATTTGATTACAGGTGCGTATATTGAAGAATTAAAAATTTCTTTTGATACTTTTCTTAAATCAATTAATTCTACTTTAAGAGTTGGTTCTGATATGGAAAAACTAATGGATGAAGTTCAATTTTATATGAAAAAACGTAAACCTACAGTTTTGATTAGTGGAAGTATTTTTTCTTCTGCAATATTCATTGGATCTGTATTTTTATTTCAATCAAATGAGTCTTTTGGATTACTTGGAATGATTAGTTCTGGAATTATTATGGGAATTTCAGTATTACTAAGAAAATATTAGATTATTCAATTGTAATATTTTTTGATTTTTTTGTTACGGGAATGACTAATACAAGTACTCCGTCTTCATATTTTGCAGATTCAATTTTCTCTTTGCCCTCTTTAATTTCAATTGGCAATCTAACTTTTTTATTAATCATATTTGGCCTCTGATTTGAAATCAATGTCTTTGAATCTTTTTCATCAATAACTTTTTTAGCTTTAATTGAAAGTATATCGCCACACAAACTTAATTCAATATCCTTTTTTGAAAATCCAGGAATATCAATTACAACTTTAAGATTTTCATCATTTAGATGCATATCTATTGGTGGTAATACAAATTCGTAGAATTCTCTTGATTTATTTCCAATTTCTTTTATCATTTCTTTCATTAATCCCATTTTGAGTTAATTGCTTAATTTTTAGATATAAACCTTGACTGATAATAAGAAAAAACTACATTTTGGGAAAATATGAAAATGTCAAAATGGCTCCAACCACCATTACTGATATAATTAATCCAATTACGAGTATTTTTGGTTTAAGCGATGGTTTGGTGAATTGTCGTTTATATCCACATTTTGAACAAATCATATGATCTTCTTGTCCTTTGAAAGTATGTGTACAAACCATAGATACAATTTTTACATATGTGTATTAAATCTTGAATCATGATAATTGTAATTGAGGGGGGAGATCAAGCAGGTAAACTAACTCAATCCGTTCTCTTAGAAAAATCTCTGAAAAAACAAAAAATCAAAACCAAGTTATTTCATTTTCCTGATTATGATACACCAATTGGTAAAGAAATTAGAAAATATTTAGATGGAGAACGTAAATTTCCTCCTCAGGTAATTCATTGTCTTTTAGCAGCTAATAGATGGGAAAAATTAAATGAAATTTTAGCATCTGAAGAAAAAAATTCTGTTTTAATTATGAATAGATATTATCATTCTAACTTAGTTTATGGTTTAGCAAATGGTTTGAAACAAAAATGGCTTGAGAGTCTTGATGAAGGTTTACCCAAAGCTGATCTTGTAATCTTACTTGATGTTACCCAAAAAGAATCTTTTTCAAGATCTCCCAGAAATGAAAAAGGAAAAATTATGAAAAGAGATAAGTTTGAAAAAAATGAACAATTTTCAAGGAAAATATCTAAAATTTATCGTAGTACAGCTAAGAAAAAACGTTGGAAAATTATTGATGCATCTAAACCTAAATTAGAAATTCATGAAGAAATTCTAAAAGCATTTTCAAAGAAATTAGGATTATGAAAAAAAATTATCTAGATATTATTGATCCAATACATGACTTTATTCGTGTATATGATTATGAACTTCCAATCATTGATAGTCCACTTTTTCAAAGATTAAGGCGTATCAAACAGCTTTCTGGAGCACATTTGACTTATCCTTCAGCACAACATAGTAGATTTGAACATTCACTTGGAGTCATGCATATTGCAACTGAGGCTGGTTTTGCATTAAATGAAAAAGGATATTTGAATTCAGATGATGTTCAGATTTTACGTCTTGCAGGTTTGTTGCATGATATTGGTCATGGGCCTTTTTCTCATTTATTTGAAGAAGTTATTCAGGAAAAAAAAATTTCACATGAAGATTATGGAAAAAAAATCATTCTAAATTCTGAAATTGGTGATATATTATCGAAAACTGGATTTAATAAAAAATTAGTTACACAAATTGCATTTGGAGAATCAAAATTTCAATATCTCAATGAAATTGTTTCTGGAGCTTTGAGTGCAGATATGATGGATTATTTACTTAGAGATGGTTATTTTACAGGAGCTGAACATGCAAAAGTTGATCATAAAAGAATAACACAATCCCTTAGTATACATAAGAAAAAAATTGCATTGGAACGTTCGGCATTATATTCATTTGAATCAATGATGCATTCTAGATATCAAATGTTTAAAGCTGTTTATTTTCATAAAACTGTACGAGCTGCAGAAGTAATGCTCATTCAAGCATTAAGATTATCTGATGAAGAATTTGGTTTTACATCTTTTAATCTTAATGAATATGTGAAACTAACAGATGAATTTGTTTTATCTTCTATTATCTCTTCAAAATCTTCTAAACTAAAACAAGCTAGACAACTGGCTGAAGATTATCAAAATAGAAAATTACTCAAATGTGTATTTGAGAGAATACTTACAAGTCAAACAAATTTGAAAAAAACTCGAACTGACGAACTTAGACTTGAACTTTCCAGAAAATCTAAAATTGATGAAAATCAAATATTTGTAGATAGTTCAGCTACTCCATCTATTCCACTTGCACCATCAAAAAATGAATCAAAATCAATAGTTCTAATTTCTAATGAAGATGGAAAATCCTCTGCAAAAGACATGCCAATTTCTCAAATTCCAGTAGTTTCAGCAATTTCAGGCTTTATGAACATACTTAGAATCTATACTCATCAAAAATATAGGAAAAAAGTTGAAATTGCCGCAAAATCGATACTAGGTGACCTAAAATGAAGAAAAAAATTGTAATCAAATTATCCGGAAAAGTTTTTGGCATGGATAATGCCAAAATAATCCAAAAATATGCTGATTTTTTAATTAAAATTAGTAAGATTTGTCAGCCAGTTGTTATTGCTGGTGGTGGAGTAATTGCTAGACATTACATTTCACATGCTAGAAATTTTAATGCTGATGAATCAACTTTAGATGAATTAGGAATTGAAATTTCAAGATTAAATGCAAAATTACTGATTTATGCTTTAAAAAATAAAGCATATTCACATCCACCAACTAATTTACAACAAGTTAAACATGCAGTTGATGATGGATTAATTGTTGTAGCTGGTGGTTTACATCCAGGTCAGAGTACCAATGGAACAGCTGCATTAATTGCTGAAAAAATTCAAGCTGAACAATTTCTTAATGCAACTGATGTTGATGGTGTTTATGATATGGATCCAAATAAGTTCAAAAAAGCAAAAAAATTCAAGAGTATTGAACTAAAAAATTTAAAAAATATTTTAGTGCATGAGGATTCTGTTGCTGGAGGTTATGATTTGATGGATATTGTTGCTCTAAAAATTATAGAACGCTCTAAAATTAAAACTAGAATTTTAAAGGCAGATCCCAAAATAATTGAAAAAGCAATTAAAGGCGATAAGGTAGGAACAGAAATAATTCTACCTTCTAAAAAATAATTAAACTTCGTTTTGAATTGTTGGTCTAGTTTGAGACCAAATCTGAATATCCTTTTTTGGATATTCCAAAATTCCTGTATCTCTAAGTTTTTTAAATATTGAAATTGCTTCTTCTTTTTCAACTGCTTTTGATTGGGCTTTAGTATAACCATCTTTATCTACAATCACGGCTACATGTCCATCTTCTGAGTTAATTACAGCCGTAAATTCCTCTTCTCCAACTGGAAAGAACTTCCCATCAATTTTCTTAGTTGTTAAAGTTAGCATTGCGAATCCAGCCACATCAAACATTTTCATTTGTGATTTACTTGCTCTTTGCTTACCTTGTTGAACAGCTTGAAAATATTGCATAGTTTTTCCCTTCTGGAATGGTATAATAAGTATCTAATATTTTGTATATTTGAGGTCAAATTAAGTATGAATCCTAAAATTTTTGTTTTTGCTGCAGTTTTAGTAATTGCTGGAATCTTAGGTTCAATTGTTATTATTGGTCCTGATATGCAAGCTCCTAGTCAAGGAAATAATGTTTCTACTGAAAATGCTCCAACTATCAAATTAGTTACAGTTGATTTAGAGGATATTTCTGTTACAAAAATAAATGAACGTTCAGCAACAATTAAAATTGAATTTAAAATATCTAATCCAAATCCACGTGCTGTTATTGTACAAACTATGGATTTCAATTTATTCGAAACTGGTTTTTCTAATTATGAACAGCTTGCTGGTGGAACTATTGGAAGTAGACCTGAAGGAATGGTAGAATTTGGTTCAAACTATTATACAGTATTGGGTGAAAATGCAATTGTTCTAAAAAAGGAAATGATTATCAAAAATACCGCTACTTCTAGCGAACTATGGGACGCATTAAAATCTGAATATGATAATGGTGAATCTGGTAGTGCAAGTTGGTGGGTTTATGGTACTGTGTACTTTAATCTAAGTTCAATGACTAGTGGACAAGAAAATACTGTTCCTTTTGAATTCTTTAGATAAAATTTGAATAGTATCATAAAAAATTAAAATTATGATACTTTGTTTTTAGAGAAAAATTATGGACATATCTTATAAAAGGACGTTTAGTTGTTTTTTATCAAATGGCAGAAGCAGGAATGGCCGCATTTGGCGCAGCAGCAGGAGTTGCAATTGCATTAGCAGTAGTAACTTTCGCACTTCGTGGTAAAGGACACCCAGAACCACTAGATTAATCCATCAAAGGAATTTTCCTTTGCAATATTTTTAATTTCTTTTACTAACCTGTGTTGCCGAATTTACCTAATCCTAACATTTCTCCGATATCAACATGTTTACTATTTTTCTTTTTCATAAAGCATTTTTCATAATATTGACATTCAGAACATTCTGTTGATGGTTCTAAAATTGGTGCTTTTTGTTCTTTAAGGAGATTATTTAATACTCTAACTCTTCTGATCACTTCTTCAAACATTTTTTTATTTCGTGTTAACGAAAATGTTGTTTCTTTCTTATCTGCAGTTATGTAAACAATAATTCCTTCTGTTTTATCATATATCCATAAACATGCATTTAGATACAGAACATCATTGGCAAGTGGATTCTCTAATTCATTTTGTGCTGATCTGAATATCATAATTGCATCATCAACTATCATATCAGTTTGTCCTTTTAGTTTGATTTCATCAATTTCAAATTCTTTTGGTTCACTTCCATACTCTAATTTTCTTAATAATCCTGAAAGAAGTTCATTAAACCCTCTTCTTTCAATTTCTACAGGATCAATTCTATCAAAATATGAACGTCTTAGGCATTGAACTACCTCCTGCAAATGAATAGTTTGAATATTTTTTGGGTCTATGTCCAGTTGTAATTCTTTTCCTATCGAACCTAATGCACTTTGAATAATTGTTCTGAAATCTCTATCACCCATCATGATAAATTACCTCTGATTTTACCTTCTTATAGTTTAGCTCATTATTTTAGTTAAAAATTTGGAAATTCTACTTGCAAATGCTAGAGTAATGAAATGGACTCCAAATCCTAGAATTGCACCAACTGCAATATTGCCTGTTCCGTAGTAAATCCCTAAAAATATGCCTAATGACGGTAATGAAAAAATCATGCCCATAAATGCACTAATCCAAATGTAGTTGATCAAAGTTTCTGTAGAAATATCGTTTTTCTTTTTAGGAAATCTAATCATTTTTCAACTTTATTCTTCATGCACAATTAATTTTGACATTGTAACATCTGTGGGTATTTTTTGTTCTACTGCATATGCAATTGCTGCCAAGTTTCTTACTTCAAATGCTGTTAATTTTGTGATTCCTACAATCGTTGCAAAACTAAACATTTTTGAAAATGATCTAGCAGATGCATTATACAGTGCCATTTCAAATGACCTTTCAAATTCAGCTACTAATTCTAATTCGTTTTCATTTTGAGAAATTAAATTCTTGTATTTTGTATTTGATAATTCATTAAATGCATCTCTAACTGATGGTGCAGACATCATTCTTCCTAATAATTCTCTTGGAATTGTTGCGGTTTGTGCTACAATCAAATCTTGAATTTGTGCTTCATCCAATCCCCATAATTTCCCTCTAATCACACTTAGAAGATTATAAAAATCGATATCCATTCCAACTAATTTTATCACATCTCTATCTCTAGTATTTTTTAAAGCACGACCTAGTTGAAGAAATAAGATTTTATCAAAATACGTATCAAATATCTGCAGATTTTTTTGTTCATTGTATAATCCTGCAGCTTTAGAAATTTCTTCACCAAATTGAACTGAATTCAAACTAGCAACTGTTTCTTCAAGATCCTTAGATACTAGAGCTTTAATGATAATATCTCTCTGTTTGATTAGTTCTTCAGCATGTAAATTGATGTGAGTTTCAATTTCTTCTTGTGATTTACCTAATACTTTTCCTTTCAAAATTAATTTCAAATTTGAAATAATGAATTTCATATAATATGCATCTAAAATTGGAGAATCTCCTGCTGTTTTGGCAATTGAATAATGAACATCAGCTAAATGTCCTCTCAAACCAGATTCTATCCCTTGTGAAGTGTATGGTTTTTGTACATCTGAAACTGCTTCTCCATAAATTGTATTTTTAATTCTAGTCATTAATTCTTCTAGATCTCTTGATTCGGCCAAAGTTTGAAAATCTGCTCTATTGAGTAATTTTCCTCGTTGGCTGTATGATTTTACTGACGCATAGACGTTTTTGCCCATAATGAAACCAATTGAATTACGGATTTTAATGTTTGGCGATCGGAATTAGACTAAATTTTTAGGTAATTTTCTCTAAAAATATTGCAGCTTCCTTTTTTTCTTGATTCGTTAATTTAAGAAAAGCCAAAAGTACTTCTTTTTGAATTATTAAATTTTCATCTGAAATATCTTTTAATTTTGAGAGGTCAAAAGGAAGTAATTCATTAATTTTATTCTCACAAAATGCTTTTACATATTTTTGAAATATTGAATATGTGAAATTTGGACTATTAGTCACCAATTTAGTCAATATTTTTTCAAATTCACTTTCTTTTGGATCTGATTCAGCAAAGAATTTTTTTAATTGTACTGACATGTTGTCTATTCCATTGATCGATAATCCTACTAAAACCCCTTTTTTTGTTAAATGGTAGTATGGTATTCCTTTTTCTTGTAACGCTTTTGGTCCTCTTTTTAGTGGTAATCTTCCATCTTCTTCTGCTATTCCCATTGGAAGTAGTATTTCGTCTAGATCTCTAAAAATTCCAGAATAGATATTTTTCCATGTTATTTCTTGTTTTTTTGCTATTTTTTGAGAAATTCCAGTTCTTGTTCGTTCAACTGGATTGACATTACTCCCAAGAATTGTAATTATTGCTCTTTGTCTTTTAGCTTCACCTGTAAGATCATTATCTTTAGTCTTGAATGTATCAAAAATTGCTAATTTGCTCTTTGTTTTATCCTTCATTTCTTCACCTTTATCATAATTTTCATATTCTATGTTACTATCACAATATACTATAATATAATAAGTTACTTTTTGAAGAATTTTAGAGTCTCCTATGCTTTAATAATATTCATTTTCGTTAAAATCTAATGAATTCTAGAAACTACAAGTATGCTCTATTACTTGTAGCCGCAGTATCTATCACAGCAACTGGTGCAATGTCAACAGCATTCGCACAAAGTGTTGATGACGGTATGGACGGATACGTCAAAGGAACCAGTGGAATTTACACTGGTAACCCTAACGAATGTTGGTACGATAGTGACGGTGAAGGAGCCATGATGCCTTGTCTAATAGACACAGGTGATACAGCATGGATGCTCACTGCAACTTCAATGGTACTACTCATGTCACCCGGAGTCGGTTTCTTTTATGGCGGATTAGCCAGATCAAAGAACATCGTCAACGTACTTGGTATGACCTTAATTGTAATGGGTCTTATGTCAGTACAATGGGTTCTATGGGGATACTCACTAGCATTTGGCGGAATTGATTCTGATGCAAATATGTTCATGGGTAATCTTGACTATGTTGGTTTCAACATGGTATCAGCATGGGCACCTCTCGGTGAAGTAGGTCCATGTGCAGATACATGGTCAAATGCTTACCAGATGAATGAAATGAAGGACGGAGACTATTGTAGTCAAGGTTGGCCAGGTACAGTACCTCACCAACTATTTGCAATGTTCCAAGCAACCTTCGCAATCATTACACCAGTTCTAATTATTGGTGGTTTGATTGACAGAATCAAATTCAGCGCATTGATGATATTCGTACTCTTATGGGGAACCTTCGTTTATGACCCAATAGCACACTGGGTCTGGGGAGGCGGTTACATAGGAGGAGGTTCAATAGACCTCGATCCAGATCTCTCGCCATCATACGCATTAGACTTTGCAGGTGGTACTGTAGTACACATTTCTTCAGGATTTGCGGCATTGGCCGGAGCCTTAGTCCTTGGCAGACGTCTTGGATATGGCAAAGTACCAATGGAGCCACACAATATTCCAATGGTAGTCCTCGGAGCAGGAATACTCTGGTTTGGATGGTTTGGCTTCAACGCAGGTAGTGAAGTTATGGTAGACGGCATTACCGTAAGTGCATGGACTGTCACAAATACCGCAACTGGTATGGCAGCAGTAACTTGGGTGCTCATGTCATGGGCACATACAGGAAAACCAAGTATTGTTGGTGCTGCATCAGGTGCAGTGGCAGGATTGGTAGCAATCACTCCAGCTTCAGGTTGGGTAGGTCCAATGGCTTCAATTATAATCGGTATAGCAGCTGGTACAATTTGTTATGCAGCCGTAGCATTCAAGAATGCACGCAAATGGGATGACGCATTAGATGTATGGGGAATACACGGAATGGGTGGTCTCACTGGTGCAATTTTGACTGGTACATTGGCTAGTCCACATGTATGGGATACTGGAGACGGTATTGGTGCATGGACTGGAACTGCAGAAGGAATGGAACAGCAAGCAATCAGCATCATCGGTGCTGCAATATCAATAGGCTATGCCTTTGGTGTTACGATTGTAATCCTAAAAGTAATGGATGCCGTTTGGCCGGGCGGAATCAGAGTCACTCCAAAAGAAGAGGAGATTGGTCTCGATTTGGCACAGCATGGCGAAAGAGCATACGTAAACGAATAGAAAAAAACCCTTTTTTCTCTTTTTATTTTATTACCCCTACACTATGTGTAAGGAATTTTCCTAAAATTATCTTGAACAATAGTAAACCAAATGAATTTACCTTTGAATCTTTAATCAAATTTATGTTAATTTCTACATCTGAATTAAATTCAATACTTGATGATCCTGATGTCATTATAGCTGATACTCGTTCTTTCAAAGAATACTCTGAAGGACATATCCCAGGTTCTGTTCATTTAGATCTATTTGCATTTCATTGGATTGATACAACAAAACAAGGAATTGATAATTTCAATGATCAAGCAAGAAGATTATTCTCATTTCTTGGTGTTACTACAGAAAAAAAAATTGTTTTTTATGATTCAGTATCTGGGATGCTTGCAGCTAGGGGTGTTTGGATGTTGATGTATTTTTCACATCAGAATGTAGTCATGTTAAATGGTGGTATTACAAAATGGAAAAAAGATAATTTTTTACTAGAAACAAAAGCAAATAATTTCAAACCCTCCAAATTTTTAGGAAAAATTAATCCTGAAATAATATCTGGATTTGAACATATTCAAGATAATTTAGATAATTTGAAAATTATTGATGCTCGTTCTACTGGTGAATATGATGGAAGTATAGTTAGAGCTGCACAAACTGGTCACATTCCTAATTCTATCAATATTGATTGGAATCAAAATCTCTCTGATGATGGGACTTTCAAAAGTGATGAAGAATTATCTCAAATGTATGATATTTCTAAAGACTCTGAAATTGTCACTTATTGTCAGGGAGCATATAGGGCTGCCAATTCTTTTTTGGTTTTAAAAAAACTAGGATTCAAAAATGTTAAGGTATATTTGGGATCTTGGGGGGAATGGGGAAATAATACTTCACTTCCTATAGAATGAATTTAAGTATAGTTTTCAAATTATTACTAACATGGAAAATTCCATTAAAGATGAAATTAAAAAAAAATATTCTAAGATAGTTGTATCTGGAAATGATGATTGTTGTTGTATGCCTGGAGAGTGTGATTCTGGAGATTCTCCAATAGATGCAACAAAATTGATTGGTTATGATCAAAAGGAACTTGAATCAATTCCTCAAGAAGCAATTTTGGGTGTTGGTTGTGGTGCCCCAATTAATCATACTCAGCTAAAAGAAGGTGAAACTGTAGTTGATTTGGGATCTGGTGCAGGAATTGATATTTTTTTGGCTGCACGAAAAGTTCTTGATTCAGGAAAAGCAATTGGAATCGATATGACTGATGATATGTTAAAAAAAGCTAGAGAAAATGCAAAAAAAGGAAACTATCCAAATGTTGAATTTAAGAAAGGTGATATTGAAGATAATATTCCATTAAATGATAATTCCGTTGATGCAGTAATTAGTAATTGTGTTATTAATTTAACAACAAACAAAACAAATGCATTCAAAGAAGTATTTCGAATTTTAAAAAGTAATGGACGTATGGTAATATCTGATCTTATTACAGATCAAGAATTAGCTGCAGATCAAGTTAATTCAGAAAAATGGTGTGAATGTATTGACGGTGCACTAACAAAAAATAATTATATTTCATGCATTAGAGAAGCTGGATTTCAAAAAGTTGATGTTTTAGAAGAGCGAGACTACATGGATGGTGAAAAAATTAATGGTAGAAAGATTACAAGTTTGGTAATCAAAGCAGTAAAATAATTTTAAAATTTATTTCTTCTTCCAAATGAATTGATTGTAAATCAACTCTGGTCTAATTTGTCTAAATGGTTGTGAACCTCCATCATACCATTTTGTAAAGAATTCATACAAGTGCAATCTGAGAGATTGAATGTATACAATTAATCCTTCAATCATCATGATTCCCAAGTTTCCTCCAATAATCATTGCCATTGCTGCTCCTGATTCAAATCCACCTAGAGAACCAAATGCATTGTTAACTGTCATCAGTAACGCAGCATGCACTAGCAGCATAATTCCAAGTCTAGCATAACTGATTGTGTGAGCTAACGCTTCTACTGTTTTACCTAGGAAAACTTCCATTACGACATTTGCCGCAGAACCTCCATCTTCAGGATG
>CALCPD010000067.1 GCA_937897875.1 uncultured Nitrosopumilaceae archaeon | reverse complement strand
GAATTAATTTTAGAAATTGATGAAAATATTTCTGAAAGAAAAGGTGTTGAAATTAAAAAAGCCATTTTAGATTCGGTTAATGAGTTAAGCCTGACAACAAAAGCAAAAATATTTGCAGAGTCATGTATTGATACTTTAATTTCTTCAGAATCTAAAATTCATGGGATTTCTGAGAATTCAGTTCATTTTCATGAAGCATCCAGCATAGATACTCTAGTAGATATTGTTGGAATAACCATCGCATTAGACGAGTTAAAATTGTTTGAAGAAAAAATTGTTTGTTTACCTGTTTCAGTTGGAGGGGGTACTGTTAGTTTTTCACACGGTACTATGTCAAATCCTGCCAGTGCAATTCTTCAAATTTTTAAAAATTCTAATTTGAATATTCAAGGAAATAATTCAAAAGAAGAGTTAACAACTCCTACTGGAGCCTGTATTTTGGTAAATTTAACGAATAATCCAGTCCAACATTATCCTTCAATGAATGTAAGTTCAATTGGTTACGGAGCAGGCCAAAAAGATTTCAAAGGCTTTTCTAATGTATTAAAAATTATTCAAGGTGAACAAAGTAATTTTGATATGGATTCAGTAAAAATTCTTGAAACAAATATCGATGATATTTCAGGTGAAATATTGGGACATCTAATTGACAAAATTATGGAGCAAGGGGCAAAAGATGTTTCAATTTACCCAGGAATTACAAAAAAAGGAAGACCAACAAATCTTGTTTGTGTAATTTGTGATGATACTAAAGTTGATGTAATTGTAGATACTTTGATATTAGAAACCGGTACATTAGGTATTAGAATTTCCAATTCTAATCGTCTTATTGTTCCTAGAACAAATCATAGTTTCTCACTAACTTTCGAAGGAAAAGCATTTGAAATAAATTATAAAAAATCACATCATAAAGGAAAAAGTCATTTTAAAATAGAATTTGAAGATTTAAAAAATATCTCTGAAACACTTGATAAACCAATTAGAGATGTTGAATTATTTTTGAGAAAAGAAATTGAAAAAATAGAGGAGACATAATGACAAAATTAGATAATTTAGTAAAATGGTTTGAAGATAAAAACAAAGTAATGATTGCATTATCAGGGGGTGTAGACAGTGCAGTTGTAGCATATGCTGCTTTTCAAGCATTAGGAAATTCTGCAATTGCAGTTACTGCAGATTACAAAACTTTGTCTCAGGAAGAACTTCTATCAGCAAAACAAGTTTGTTCAGAAATAGGGATTGAACAAATGATTTTAGATTATAGTGAACTTGAAAATGAAGAGTTTGTGAAAAATGACTCAAATCGATGTTTTCATTGTAGAATGGAATTAGGAGATCATTTAATCAAATTAGCTAAAAATCAGGATGTAAAAACAATAGTTGATGGAACTAATCTAGATGATCTAGGGGATTATAGACCAGGAATTCAAGCATTAAAAGAAAACGGGATTCGAAGTCCACTTGTAGAGACTAAATTTTTTAAATCAGATATTCGAAATATTGCAAAATCTGTTGGATTGTCTTTACATGATAGACCAGCAAATTCTTGTTTAGCCTCTAGAATTCCTTGGGGTCAAAGAGTAACTACAGAAAGACTAACACGGATTGAATTAGGTGAAACTCTTGTAAAACAACTTACCAATCTAAAACAAGTTAGAGTTAGAGATATTCAAGGTTGTGCTAAAATTGAAGTGGATAAAGAAAAAATATCTATTTTTGATGAGAATATAATCAATCAATTAAATAAAAAATTAAAAATTATTGGATTTACTTCTGTTGAAATAGATAAAGAAGGATATAAAGCTGGAAAAATTAATGTGATTCCAAATTGATTTATTTAGATAATGCAGCATCAACACGAATTCATGATGATGTATTAAATTCGATGTTACCATTTCTCAAAGAACAATATGGAAACCCATCATCTATACATAGACAAGGCAGATTAACTCGTAAAGCTGTCAATAAAGCTCGAAAACAAATTGCATCCATAATTAATGCAGATCCTGCAGAAATTTTGATTACTTCTGGAGGGACGGAATCTAACAATACTGCAGTAAATGGAATTACATCACAATTTCCAAATAGTCACATCATTACAACGTCTATTGAACATGATGCAATTTTAGAACCTTGTAAAAAATTGAGTTCAAATGGATTTAAGGTAGATTATTTACCAGTAGATAAATTTGGAATGATCAATCCGTTAGATTTAGAAA
>CALCPD010000066.1 GCA_937897875.1 uncultured Nitrosopumilaceae archaeon | reverse complement strand
CTTTTCTTTCTGAAACATTCTCATTAATTTCTAAAATTAATTGTGTTGATTCAATGCCACGTTTTTGAATTTTTTGAAAATCAATTTTTTTTATACTGGAATCTGGAAGAAATTTCTGAGATTTCTCAATTCCTTCAATAATTTTATTTTTATCTGCACCTAAATTGACTAAAGATGACAAAAGCATATCTCCAGATATACCTGCAATTTGAGGATCAATGACAATGACCATGATTAAAAAATATCAAAAATGCTTATAAATTCGCCTAATATTGAATCAATTTCATTAGATTTATAATTTCAAAATTATCTGTAATTTTTATGATTACGATTATTGGTTCAGGTAAAGTGGGTGGAGATGCCGCATTATTCTCAGCATTAAAGAAATTGGATGACCAAATTTTGTTACTTGATGTTGCTAAAGGTTTACCTCAAGGTGAAGCCATGGATATCAATCACATGCTATCTGAACAAGGTATTGATGTAGAAGTAAAAGGTTCAAATGATTATGAGGATATTAGAGGATCAAATATTGTCGTGGTAGTAGCAGGTTCTGCTAGAAAACCAGGAATGACAAGAATGGATTTACTAAAAATTAATGCTTCAATTGTAAAAAGTGTAACAGAAAATATAAAAAAATATGCAGATGATTCCATGATTATTCCAGTTTCAAACCCATTAGACCCAATGGCATACATTACTCAAAAAGTATCAGGATTTGATAGAAGTAGAGTATTTGGTATGGGGGGCATGTTGGATTTATCTAGATTTAGACAATTCATTCATGAATCTACTGGTCATTCCAGAGATTCAATCAGAGGATTAGTTATTGGTGAACATGGAGAAAATATGTTGCCTCTACCTCGATTCTCATCAGTATCCGGAATTCCCCTATCATCATTTTTACCAAAAGAAAAACTAGATGAAATTGTTCAAAATACAAAACAAGTTGCAGCTAAAGTAATTGAATTAAAGGGTGCTACAGTACATGCACCAGGAAATGCAATATCTGCAATTCTTGAAACTGTCGTAAGAGATAGAAAACAAGTCATCCCTGTAGCAACTTATCTAGATGGAGAATATGGTCATTCTGATGTTACAATAGGTGTTCCTGCAGTTATTGGAAAGAATGGAGTAGAAAAAATCATTGAATTAGACCTAAATGATGAGGAGAGACAAATGTTTGATAAGGGTGTTGCAAATGTTAAGGATGCAATTTCAGGTATTGAGATCTAAGCATTTTAGTATTCATAAAAAGATAGTAGATTATTGAAAATTAATGAAATTTTAGAGTCTGTTAAATCTGGAAAGATTTCTACAAGTAGCGCAAAAAAACTTCTTACATTATATTCCATAGAGGAAGTAGAAAATTTTGCAAAAATTGACATCAATAGAAGTAAAAGAAGAGGAGTTCCAGAAGTAATTTTTGCAGAAACAAAGGAGTTAGAAGATACAAAAAAAATTATTAAAAGAACTCTAGATAAAACAAATTTGGTAATTGTTTCAAGAATTAAAAAAGATGATTATAAAAAAATTATAATATTTGCTAAGACATTAAAAGTTAAAGTTGAAACAGGGAAAAACTCTTCCACTGTACTATTATTCAAAAAACCCATTAAATTTCACGGTGGGAAAGTTGGAATTATGACTGCTGGAACTTCTGATATTGGAGTAGCTGAAGAAGCAAGGATCATGTGTCAGGCAATGAATTGTCAGTGTATTACAAGTTATGATGTGGGTGTTGCTGGAATTCAAAGAATATTCCCAATTTTGAAAAAAATGATTGAAGAGGATATTGATTGTATAATAGTTGCAGCAGGAATGGAAGGTGCTCTTGCCACATTAGTTTCTACGATGGTTGATATTCCGATTATAGGAATTCCAACGTCTGTAGGTTATGGTTATGGTGAGAAGGGTATTGCAGCTTTGGCATCTATGTTACAAAGTTGCTCATTGGGGTTATCTGTAGTAAATATTGATAATGGTATTGCTGCAGGCGGAATTGCTGCAAATATTGCAAATAGAGTAAATAAGAAAATAATTTCTTGATTTGAAGTTTCAGATTAGATATATATTAACCCGAGCGTGATTTTTTTCAGTTTGTGTGTATTATTTACTATTACATTTAATGTTCGATCAGGGGGTTTCTTAAATGGCAATTAAGAAAAATCAGGTTTTAGTACCTGATCATGTTTATGTTCCAAAACATGAAATTATTCCAAAAGCTGATGCTGAAGAAGTTTTAAAAAAATACAATTGTAATCCAACTGAATTACCTTTGATTTTTGTTAATGATCCTGCTATTATGGGATTAGGTGTAAAACCTGGAGATATGATAAAAATTACTCGAACAAGCCCAACAGCTGGTGAAAGTCTTTACTATCGATATGTGGTGGAGGTCTAGATTTGGCTGATCCTTCAAACAAACGTTGGCCAGTAATTCAAGATATTTTGAAACGTGAAGGTATAGCTCGTCAGCACTTAAACTCTTTTGATGAATTTTTAGAAAGAGGATTACAAAGTATTGTAAATGAAGTTGGACAAATTGATATTGAAAATGCTGAATACCCTTACAAAATTCAATTAGGTAAAGTTAAACTTCAACAACCTAGAATGATGGAACTTGATGGTTCTATTACTCATATCACTCCAGCAGAAGCAAGATTGAGAAATGTTTCTTATTCTGCACCTGTAATGATGGAAGCTAGTGTTATTGAGGATGGTAAAATTTTGGAATCTCGATTTGTACATATTGGAGACGTACCAGTAATGGCAAAATCAAATGCATGTATCTTGAATAACTTTTCTAATCAAAAATTAATTGAACACGGTGAGGATCCAAATGACCCTGGTGGTTATTTCATCATTAATGGTTCTGAAAGAGTAATTGTTGGATTAGAAGATCTTTCTTACAATAAAATTATTGTTGATAGAGAATTAGTTGGTGGAAATACTGTTTTCAAAGCCAAAGTATATTCCTCTATTGTTGGTTATCGTGCAAAATTAGAACTTGTTATGAAAAATGATGGATTGATTGTAGCTAGAATTCCTGGTTCTCCTGTTGATATTCCAGTTGTAACTTTGATGAGAGCTTTAGGATTAGAATCTGATAAAGAAATTGCAGCAGTTGTTTCATTGGTTGATGAGCTTCAAGATGAACTTGAAGGTTCATTTGAAAAAGCAGGAGATGTACCTACATCAAAGGATGCCATTGTTTACATCAGTAAAAGAATTGCACCTGGAATGTTAGAAGAATTCCAAATTAAACGTGCTGAAACTTTACTTGATTGGGGTCTATTGCCTCATTTGGGTAAACATCCTGAAAATAGAAAAGAAAAAGCACAATTCTTAGGTGAAGCAGCTTGTAAATTATTAGAATTAAAACTTGGTTGGATTACTCCTGATGACAAAGATCATTATGGAAACAAAGTAATCAAATTTGCAGGACAAATGCTTGCAGATTTGTTTAGAACTGCATTTAGAAATTTAGTTAGAGATATGAAATATCAATTAGAACGTTCAGGTCAAAAACGTGGAATTAATGCCGTTGCTGCAGCAATTCGTCCTGGAATTATTACTGATAAACTAAACAATGCTATTGCAACAGGAAACTGGGGCCGTGGACGTGTTGGAGTTACTCAATTACTTGATAGAACAAATTATCTTTCAACTATTAGTCATCTCAGAAGAATTCAATCCCCTCTTAGTAGAACTCAACCAAACTTTGAAGCCAGAGATTTGCATGCAACACACTTTGGACGAATTTGTCCTAGTGAAACACCTGAGGGTTCAAATTGTGGTTTAGTAAAAAATCTTGCATTATCTGGAATTATTTCCGTAAACGTTCCTTCTGAAGAAATTGTTGAAAAACTCTATGATCTTGGAACTGTACATTTCTTTGATGCAAAAGATGATTTGAAAAAGGATGGAACTAGAATATTTGTTGATGGTCGTTTAATTGGATATTATAAAGATGGACTTGAATTAGCAGAATCTCTTAGAGATCTTAGAAGAAATTCAAAAATTCATCCCCATGTCGGAGTATCCTTCCATAAATCTGATGAACACGATGAAGCAACAAGAAGATTATATGTAAATTGTAACGCAGGACGAGTTTTGAGACCATTAATAATTATCAAAGATAACAAACCATTGTTAACTCAAGATCTTTTAGATAAAATTTCTAAGAAATTACTTTCTTGGAATGATCTTTTGAGAATGGGTGTTTTAGAAATGATTGATGCAAATGAGGAAGAAAATTGTTATGTTACATTAGATGAAAAAGATTCAAAGAAACATACTCACCTTGAAGTTTTCCCACCAGCAATTTTAGGTGCAGGAGCTTCCATCATTCCATATCCAGAACACAATCAATCTCCAAGAAATACATACGAATCTGCAATGGCAAAACAAAGTTTAGGATTTTCAACACCAATGATGAATACCAGTACATATGTTAGACAACACCTTATGCTATATCCACAAGTTCCAGCTGTTAATACAAAAGCAATGAAACTTTTGGGATTAGAAGATAGACCAGCAGGTCAGAACTGTGTAGTTGCAGTATTACCATTTGATGGTTACAATATTGAGGATGCTATTGTTCTCAGTAAAGCTTCTGTTGATAGAGGATTGGGTAGAACATTCTTCTTTAGAATTTATGATGCTGAAGCAAAACAATATCCTGGTGGAATGAGAGATAGTTTTGAAATTCCAAACGCTGAAGATAATATTAGAGGTTACAAAGGTGAACGTGCATACCGATTACTTGAAGAAGATGGTGTTGTAGCATCTGAATCCCCAGTTAAAGGTGGAGATATTCTAATTGGAAAAACTAGTCCTCCAAGATTTATGGAAGAGTATAGAGAATTTGAGTCATCTGGACCGTATAGAAGAGACACCTCAATTGGTGTAAGACCTTCTGAAGCTGGTGTAATTGACACTGTTGTTATGACTCAATCTAATGAAGGTGGAAAAATGTATAAAATTAGAGCAAGAGATATGCGTATTCCTGAAATTGGTGATAAATTTGCATCACGACATGGACAAAAGGGTGTACTTGGAATTTTAGCAAAGGCTGAAGATTTACCATATACTGCTGAAGGCATGTCACCTGATGTTTTGATTAATCCTCATGCATTCCCATCCAGAATGACTGTTGGAATGATGATGGAATCTGTTTGTGGTAAAGCTGCATCTTTCCGTGGAAAGAGATTTGATGGCTCTGCATTTGTTGGAGAAAAAATGGATGAAGTTAAAGAAGTAATGGATGCACATAATTTCAAATATTCTGGTAAAGAAATAATGTATGATGGAAGAACTGGAAAAGCATTCCCAGTTGAAGTGTTTATTGGTGTAGTATATTATCAAAAACTTCATCATATGGTTGCAGATAAAATACATGCAAGAGCACGTGGACAAGTTCAGATGTTAACCAAACAACCAACTGAAGGAAGAGCTAGAGGTGGTGGATTAAGATTTGGTGAGATGGAGAGAGATTGTTTAATTGCTTATGGTGCTTCAATGATTCTAAAAGATAGATTGCTAGATGAATCTGATAAATCTGATGTCTTTGTATGTGAAAGATGTGGTCTAGTTGCTTATCATGATGTTAAACAAAGAAAGTATGTTTGTAGAGTTTGTGGAGATAAAGCAAAAGTGTCTTCTGTATCTGTAGCATATGCTTTCAAACTATTATTGCAAGAAATGCAAAGTCTAAATGTTGCACCAAGATTACTCATAAAGGAGAAACTCTAAGATGTCTATTCAAGCAATTAAAGCAATTGATGGAATTCGTTTCTCTGTATGGTCTCCAACTGAAATTAGAAAATACTCTGTTGCTGAAATTACTGCACCTGAAACATATGATGAAGATGGAATGCCAGTTCAAGGTGGCTTAATGGATGGAAGATTAGGTACTCTTGAGCCTGGTCAAAAATGTTTAACTTGTGGAAATACTGCAGCCAGATGTCCTGGACACTTTGGACACATTGAACTTGCAGAACCTATTTTGCATATTGCTTTTATTGATAATATTTACAAATTATTACAATCAACATGTCGTTCTTGTGCAAGATTAAAAGTTCCACAAGAAGATCTTAATGCATTCCAGAAAATTAAAGATAAACAAGCTGCTTATACTACTGTTTCACAAAAACGTATTCCTGAACAAATTATTGAAAAAGCAAAGAAAGCAAAGGAATGTCCTCATTGTGGAAAAACACAATATGAGTTAGTGTTTACAAAACCAACAATTTTTGTAGAAAAAACAGAAATTGGTGAACATAGATTATTGCCAATTACAATTCGAGAAAGATTTTCACAAATTATCGATGATGATTTATCTTTATTAAATTACGATCCTGTAACTGCAAGACCAGAATGGTTTATTCTTCAAGCATTACCTGTTCCACCAGTTACTGTTAGACCTTCAATTATTCTTGAAACTGGAATTAGATCTGAAGATGACTTGACTCACAAAATGGTAGATATCATTAGAGTTAATCAAAGATTAAAAGAAAGTAAAGAAGCTGGAACTCCTCCATTAATTGTTCAAGATTTAGTAGATTTGTTACAATACCATTCTACTACTTATTTTGATAATGAGGTTTCTGGAATTCCACAAGCTCATCATCGTTCAGGCCGTCCTCTAAAAACATTAACTCAAAGACTCAAAGGAAAAGAGGGTAGATTTAGAGGTTCATTATCTGGAAAGAGAGTTGACTTTTCTAGTAGAACTGTAATTTCACCTGATCCTAACTTGGATTTATCTGAAGTTGGTGTTCCAGAACAAGTTGCAATGAAATTAACTATTCCTGAAATTGTAACTGAATGGAATATTGATAGAATGCGAACTCTAGTAATTAATGGACCTGAAAAATTCCCAGGTGTTAATTATATTGTAAGACCAGACGGTGTAAAAATTAGATTAGACTTTGTTGAAGATCGTTCAACAATTGCTGAAACACTTGAAATTGGATATTTAATTGAAAGACATCTTGCAGATAGAGATATTGTAATGTTTAACAGACAACCATCACTTCACCAGATGTCAATTATGGCTCACTATGTGCGAGTACTACCTGGAAAAACTTTCAGATTACACCCATCTGTTTGTCCGCCATACAATGCAGACTTTGATGGTGATGAAATGAATCTTCACGTACCTCAAAGTGAAGAAGCAAGAGCAGAAGCAATTCTATTGATGAGAGTTCAAGATCAGTTAATTTCTCCAAGATATGGTGGTCCAATTATTGGAGCTCTAAGAGACTTTGTTACTGGTGCATATCTTCTAACAAAAGATGATACTGTTTTGTCTGTTCAAGAATTTTCAAACTATGCAATGCTTGGTGGTTATAATGAGGCATTACCAAAACCTGCTACAAAAACAAAAGATGGTCCTGCATATACTGGAAAACAATTATTCTCATTATTCTTACCAAGTGATTTCAATTATGTACTCACATCAAAATGGTCAAAGGGTACTGGTGGAAAAGCAAATGATGTCGTTATTAAAAATGGTGAATTAATCAGTGGTGTAATTGACAAAACATCAATTGGTGCAGAAGAACCAGAGAGTGTCTTACACAGAATCACTAAAGATTATGGCAATGCTGTTGGAAAGAATTTCTTAAACTCTATTCTAATTATGGTAAAACAATTCATCACCCATTATGGTTTCAGTTATGGTTATGGTGATCTTGAAGTTCCAGAAAAGAATGAACAACAAATTTTAGATGATATCAGTGACACATACGATGTTGTAGCTGACTTAACTGATCAATACAAGAAAGGAACATTGAAACTTACAAGAGGTATGAAAGCTGAAGAAGCATTAGAGGCTTACATTGTAAACGAATTAGGTAAAGCCAGAGTTAAAGCAGGAGATACTGCAAATGATTCTCTTGATGATGGTAACGCTGGAAAAATCATGGCAACTACTGGTGCAAGAGGTTCAGCACTTAACGTAGGTCAAATGGCCGGTGCATTAGGTCAACAATCTAGAAGAGGTAATAGAATGAATGATGGATATGCAAATCGTGCATTAACTCACTATAAAGAACATGATAGTAATCCTGATGCTCATGGATTTGTAAAATCCAATTACAGAACTGGTTTATCTGCATTAGAATTCTTCTTCCACGCAATGGGTGGTCGTGAAGGACTAGTAGATACTGCAGTCAGAACCCAACAAAGTGGTTACATGCAACGTAGATTGATTAACGCATTAGAACACATTAGATTAGAATATGATGGAACTGTAAGAGATCCTCATGGACATATTGTTCAATTCCTTTATGGTGAGGATGGAATTGATGTACAGAAAAGTGATCATGGTGAGGCATTTAATCCAAGTAGATTAGCCGCATCACAAGCTATGGTTGATTCTGGAGCAAAAGCAACAAAGGATGAAATTGAAACATTAACTAAGAAATACACTAAAACATTTAGTCCAAGATTAAGTAAACTTGTAACTGAAGCATTAAACAAATCTGGTCTTAGTAAGTCTGGTGTTGAGACAGTATGTAAAAAGGGTCTTTCACTTTATGATAAAGCTAGAGTCGAACCTGGACAAGCAGTAGGAATTGTAACTGCACAATCTATTGGTGAACCTGGTACTCAGATGACTTTGAGAACATTCCACTTTGCAGGAATTAAGGAAAGAAACGTCACATTGGGTCTTCCAAGATTAATTGAATTAGTTGATGCAAGAAAGAAACCTGTGACCCCAACTATGGATATTTACTTAGAAAAAGAAAATAAAGCAAATAGAGAAAAAGCAATTGAAGTTGCAAGAAATGTTTTACAAACTAAAGTTAGTGCATTAATTGCAGATACTGAAACTGATTATTCTACTAATATTAAATTAATTTTGAGTGAAAATAGACTTAAAGAAAGAGGTTGCTCTGTTGCAGAAGTTGAAGCCGCACTTTCCTCAAATAAAAAATTCAAGATGGAAGTAACTGGTGAATTAATTACATTGAATTTAGTTGATGAAGCTGATACTGCTACTGCAATTGCAATTAGAAATAAAGTTCTCAATACTACTGTTAAAGGAGTTCCAGATATTGAACGAGTAACATTAGTACAAAAGGATGATGAATGGGTAATTCAAACTACTGGTTCAAACATTGCTAAAGTACTTGAGGTTAAAGGTATCGATAAAAGAAATGTTAGAACAAACAATGTCTTTGAAATTGCAGGAACTTTGGGAATTGAGGCTGCAAGATTTGCATTAATTGATGAACTTAATCATACTTTGGGTGACCAAGGCTTAGAGGTAGATGATAGATACATCATGTTAGTATCTGATTTGATGTGCTCTAGAGGTTACATGCAACAAATTGGTAGACATGGAATTGCTGGTACTAAAGATAGTGTTCTTGCAAGAGCTGCATTCGAAATTACAGTACCAACTATTGCACACGCAGCACTTCAAGGTGAGGTTGAACAACTTAGAGGTATTACTGAAAATGTAATTGTTGGTAGTCAAATTCCAATTGGAAGTGGTACTGTTGACTTGTACATGCAAGTGAGTAAGAAAAAATAGAATTGGGTAATTGTTATGGCTGATGAAATTTCTACTGCAATGACTGGTTGTCAAGGTAAGACTGTTTTACTCCGTTTAAGAAATACAAAAACTGTTCAAGGAACTTTAATTGATTTTGACATTCACATGAATCTGACATTGGATAACGCTGAAGATATTTCTGAAGAAAAACATCTTAGCCTTGGAAAAGTTTTGTTACGTGGAGATAATATTTTAGCAATATCTTTACCTACTGATAAATCTTAAACCATTTAATCAAACATTAAATCTGATTTTTACTGAGTTTAGATGTGTATGAATTTGTATTAGGTTTTTTTTTAATTTTGGCTCCTGTATATGCTGAATCTGTTCCTGATTATGAAAAACCATTTGCACCAATTTTTACTGATAAACCTGTTTATTCATGGACTGATAAAATTATAATTTCTGTAAATGCTCCCAGTTGGAATAGTAATTCAAATCAAGTGAATTCAATTGGTGAGAGTAATTCACATCCTATCAAAATTTCATCAGGTGAAAATTTTTTAAAACCATATCGGTTAACTGAAACTTCATCAAGCTCTGGAATTTTTTCAGGTGAAATAATTCTCACAGGTTTTTTACATGATGTTGACGGCGATGGAAATTTTGATACAAACCCTAAAACTTCTGGTGATGGACCCACAAATGGATTTTTAGAAGTTGAAAATAATGATTCAATCTCTATATCATTTGAATTTGCAGATGGTGTTGTGTTAACTGAATCAGTTCCAATAACATGGAATATGGGCGTAGTACAATTTACACAGGATATTTTTCTGATAAATGATTCTGTTGAACTTCGTGTAATTGATCATGATATGAATTTGAATCCTGAAACACTTGATACAATTGCAGTAGATGTTTTTTCAGACTCTGATAGTGGTGGAATACAAGTTATCGCAACTGAAACCTCTGAACGTTCTGGTGATTTTATTGCAAGTATTGCATTGTCTACAAGCACTTCTAGTGGAAATCGTCTTTATGCAATTCCTGGTGATAGTATTTTTGCAAAATATGATGATCACACTTTACCAAAACCTTATTCTAAATCTGATGAAAAATCTATTCAAACATCTGCTATTATTGATCATTCCATTCCAGCAATTAATCGAATACAAACTACACCCATCTCTTTCTCAGATAGTTTTGGTAATCCATTAACTTCGTATATTTCAGAATCACAAATGCAAATAGTTGGAACAATTGAAAATCAAATTATTTTTGATCAAGAATTTATTTACTTTTTCCAAATAAAAAATTCTGCTAACTCTGTAATTTCTTTATCTTGGATTCAAGGAAAATTATCACCAAATCAAATCTTAGATATTTCTCAATCTTGGATACCTACAAAATCTGGTAATTACATTTTAGAAACCTATGTGTGGAATTCGTTAAATGACTTAATTCCTTTGAGTCCTCCTATCTCAACGTTGATAATTGTTGATTGATTTAATTAAATTAAAAAATAATTTTTAAATGATTTATTATACTTAGAAATATTTTTTCAATAAACCTATAAAGGACTCTCAAGACGATCGTGATAAGGAAAATACATGAGTAAAATACTAGAAAAATCACTAAAAGATGCCCGTAAAGAAAATAAATTAACTATGGGTAGTAAAGAAGTTTTGAACTCTGTAAATAATTCCAAGTTAATTGTATTATCTCAATCAGTAGACAAAGAAATGCTTGAGAAAATTGAATCTGATGCAAAAAAACAAAAAGTACCTCTAGTAAACTTTCAAGGAACTTCAGTTGCACTAGGTAGATTGTGTGGCTTACAATTTAGAATTTCAACAATTTCATTTACAGCAATAGATGAGGGAAACATCAAATCAATTTTAAAAGATACAGAAACTGAGGAAAAAAATGTCTAACTCTGTTTTCTCTAACCTAAGTTTAAATGAGACATTTCTGGTTTGGATATAAATAGGAATTATTATGACACAAGCCATTAAACTTTCAACTGATCAAATGCGAATGATGTCATTATTTCAAAATGTTACTGGTGCAGTTGCAAGAGATTGTATTGAGGATGAAAAACAGGATAGAGTAATTTTTGTAGTAAATACAGGTAAGATGGGACTTGCAATTGGTAAGGGTGGAATGCATATCAAATCTTTACAAAATATGGTTAAACGTAATGTTGAGTTGGTAGAATATGATGAAGATCCAGCAAAATTCTTAACTAATTTATTAAATAATAAACTAATTTCTGAAGTAAAAATAAATACACGAGCAGACGGAACAAAACAGGCAATTGTTATGGTAGACCCAAGAAAGAAAGGAATTGTAGTTGGCAGAGAAGGTAGAAATGCTGAAAAAGCAAGATTATTAGCTAAACGATATTTTGATATTGGAAGTGTATTGATTAACAGTCCTGAAAGGGCAACCATGGAGCTATAGGATATGAGAAAATCACCATTAGGCTTATTTGCAGGTAGAGTACTAACCATTAAAAAGAAAAAACAACGTTGGGCAATCTCTACATACAAAAGAAGAAAACTTGGTATTGATAAAAAATCAGATCCTTTAGGTGGTGCACCACAAGGACGTGGAATTGTTTTAGAAAAAGTTGGTATTGCAGCAAAACAACCAAACTCTGCTATTAGAAAATGTGTAAGAGTTCAATTAATTAGAAATGGTAAATCTGTAACCGCATTTTTGCCAAGAGACGGTGCAATGAATTTCATTGATGAACACGATGAGGTTACCATTGAAGGTATGGGTGCAACACAAGGTGGTGCAATGGGAGATATTCCTGGTGTTAGATTCAAAGTTTCTAAAGTTAATGGTACATCACTTCATGAATTAGTAATTGGAAAGAAGGAAAAACCAAGGAGATAGAAATGGCTGAAACAAAGAATTTACTATTATTTAGAAAATGGGATTTATCTAATGTTGAAGTTGTAGATCCTGGATTAAAAACTGCTATCTCTTTAAGAAAACAAGTATTACCTTACACCTTTGGTCGTTCTGCACTAAAGAGATTCAACAAAGCCGATGTTAACATTGTTGAAAGATTAATCAACAAATCAATGCATTTTGGAAAAAAATATGCAAAAAATACTGGTAGAATGACTGGTAAAAAAACTAAATTAGTTAATACTGTAAGAACTGCTTTTGATATTATTGAATTAAAAACAGGACAAAATCCTGTTCAAGTTTTAGTTAAAGCAATAGAATTTTCTGCTCCAACTGAAGATACTACTAGAATTGTTTATGGTGGTACTACATACCATGTATCTGTAGATGTTGCTCCAATCAGAAGAGTTGATATGGCTTTGAAGTTTATTGCTGATTCTGTAAAAGAGGCAACATTTTCTAATCCTAAACCAATTGAAGAACACTTGGCAGAACAATTAATCCTTGCAGCCAATAATGATTCTAATTCTCCATCAGTAAAGAAAAAACATGAGTTAGAACGTATTGCACAAGCATCAAGATAAAATTCTTCCAAATCCATTTTCACCAAATCATTATATTCTAAATTACTTGAATTTCTAACAAGTAGCCCGATAGTCTAGTGGTCAAGGATTCTGCCCTCTGGATCTCAAGAGTGGATAGGCGGAGACGGCAGTTCGAATCTGCCTCGGGCTACTGTAAAATTATTTTATTCTAACTTCGTTAATGGCAGTTGCATAATCGCACTTTGCTCTTAATCTCATATATGGAATTAATTTGTAATGGATTGAATATGTGTTATTTTCTCTTAATAGAATTCCTTTGAGAACTAATGAAACTAATCCTCTAGATGCAATTGTAATTGTTGTATCTTTTTCCTTACATACTCTTTCACGTTTTTCTTGAAACTGTTTTAGTGAAAATGTAATATCGTCAATTTCTAAAATTAAAGGCCATACAATTTCTGCCCAAACAAATCTTCTATTCTCTGTAGCTGCTGCATATTTTCCTTTTTCACTCAACACTAATAAGATCTGCAAAAGTGGTTATAACTGAATACTTGTCTCAAAAAGAAATTCAAGAATCATTAGATTTGTTAGAAAAAGATTGGGATTTTGATCCTATTTTAAGAAAATTTGTCTTAGGTAAAATTACTGATGTATCTGATTTTGCAGTTAAAGTCAAAGATGTTGTTTTTCATGTCCCTTATCTAAATTCTGAAAAAAAATATATCTTATGGAAATGTTTTTGGCCTGATTGTCATAATTGCTGTGATAGACAGGGTAGATTACCATTAACTTCTGATGATTTGATCACAATTGGAAAAGGTTTGAAATACAAAAACACTGCAGATTTTATAAAAAATGAAACTCTAACTGTTACCTATGATGAACCTGGTCCTTCTGGACAAATGACTACAATGACTACAATTAATCTTAAAAGAAAAACTGATGAAACTCCACAAGAAGATGGAACTCATATCTCTTGTAGATTTTTAGATGATGCAGGTGCATGCAGTATGCATCCAGATAGACCTGGAGTTTGTTATCTCTATCCATTTGCTAGCTGGTTAGAAAATGAAGGAGGTAAAGCACGTGTACATGCAACTTATCAATTTACAGGTGATTGCCCAGGATTCTATCTTGCAGATAATCTTGATCAAATGAAAGAAGAACTACAAGCATATTCAACAACCATTTATGATTACAACATGGCAAGTAACCGAACAAACAGAGAAGGATTTAGTGCTGTTAGTTTTTCTTAGGCTTTAGCGACTTTTAATAAATCTGCAATTTTGATATTCATTCCAAATCTATCTTCATTTTTCTTCATGTAACGGAAGATTGCAATAAAGTCTGGTAATGCTTTGATGAAACTAAAGTCTTTTTGGATTTTTGCTCTAACAAAATTAAAGACTTTGGCATATACTTTGTAGTGTTTTTCAATTGCTTTTTCATATGCCTTAAAGTCATGCATATTTTCAAGAAATATGTCCACACATTGCATTGATGGAATAATTCCCTCACCAAGTAAAGCATAAACTGTACCAATTGATTCTCCAACCCCTACTACTTTACCTGAATAGTATGGTTTGCATTTATCTGGAGTTGCTAATCTAATTGGGCGGCCTTTTGTTTGAACAATTTTACCTCCGTGTTTTTTCAAAAATCTATCTGTTGCCTTTATGTGATCTTTATTGTAATCGCCTGCACCGATATGTGCAAATTTATCACCTAATGGGAAATACCAAAAGTATCCTGACATTCCTGGAAATGGTTCAATGTAAAAATCGTCATATGGAACTTTATCTTCGTATTCTACTTTGTATTCGTAAGTTGGTAAAAAGAAATCTTCTTTCATTTTTGGTAAATACATTCTGTTAAATCCAGTACAATCAACTATCATATCGTATTCTTTTTCTAATTCTTCGAGTTTTGGAGCTTTGCCGTAAATAATTTTTGAATCTTTAATGAAATCTTTGATTAATCCTAATTTGTTATACGTAACTAAACCTTTGAGGCCAATATCGAATTTAACATTGTCATTCATTTTCACATGCATTTGTTTTCCATCATGAATTAGAAAGTCATCAAAATCTCTTCCAGTCTTTTTACACATTTCTGTAAGTACTGGTTTGATTGTTCCCCATGCACAAATTGAATCATGTTTTTCCTCTATATTTCTCTCATAACCTGTAACGTCATGTTCTGAGTCTTTTAGTCTGGCCATTAGATAACTTCCAGCTACACCCATTCCCATTACTGCTATTTTCAAGATACTTTTGCACTTTCTACCTCTAATAAATAGACTATCTGAAATTTCTATTGTGGCACTAGTTGAATTATCTTAGCACTAGTACAAATTATGAGTGCTCGTTATATACCAAAATTGTCTTAAAGTGATTACAAGAACAAGTCTGTCATCTACAAACAATCGTTTGGGATCTTAAGACAAACACTGTCATCAGAAAACGGACACTTTCTGATCTTAAGTGGCATGGGCTCTCATCGAATACCTTCTCGGTAATGATCTTAAGTCCAAAAACTTCTTTTTTTTTAACTTTATTTTTCAAAAAGGGATAATATCTATGAGTAATAGGCATACATTATGAAAACAATCGCTGTAGTTGCCATTGTAATTGTAGTTGGTGTGTTTATTGGAATTATAGCTACTGCTGACTATGGCGATTTTGTCAAAGAGCGGGAATTGAGAAATCTTGAATTATCATACTATGAACTCCAACAAAAAATTCAACAATGCGAAGAACTATCAGGTTATTCTCAAGAAACATGTTACATTGAATTAAAAAGATTTGAAGCATCACATGAAAAAATGATTCAAAGGTATGAGGGATTTACTGGTCTTGAAGTTTATCATATGGCAAAGGATGGAAAAAATTCTCTACTTCAAAGCAATGAGTTTTGGGATACATATGAAGAACAACTTCAGAATTGTCGTGAAACCTGGATTGGTAATGAGGAGCAACTCAATTCATGTATACAGCAAGTTCATGTTGATTTGGATATTGAAAATTAACTATACAAAACTAGGCATTTTTTAGTTATTTGATAATTTCATGAACAAAAAATTCGTTTAACCATGAATGAATTAGAAGTTAAACAAACTACACTATCTAATTTGTTGAG